>UREO01000138.1 GCA_900546895.1 uncultured Oscillospiraceae bacterium | reverse complement strand
ATCTGCGCATGTCTCGTGGGCTCGGAGATGTGTATAAGAGACAGGAACAGCACCGGCGCTTTTCCAAAATACATGGTCAACATGGTGAATATCGGTGAGAAAGCAGGCAACCTCGACAATGTGATGGAGGCTTTGGACCTCTACTACGAACGCGACGACAGGCTGCGCAGCTCCGTGCGCGGCGCACTTCTGTATCCGTTTATCCTTGTCCTGATGATGGCGGCGGTCGTTTCCGTGCTGGTCATCAAGGTCCTTCCTGTTTTCAACGAGGTTTTTCTGGATATGGGCAGCGATGTTTCCGACGCGGCGGCCGCCGTGATGCGCGCGGGAAGCACGATCGGTAGCTGGGCGCTGGCCCTGATTTTCCTGCTTTCCGTATTGCTTCTGGTCTCTCTGATCCTTTATCAAACGGAAAGGGGATACCGGTGGATGACCGGCTTTTTAAGCAATCTCCCGCTGACAAGGCACCTTTCGGAAAAAATTGCGCTGGCGCGCTTCGCGTCGGCCGTTTCTATGCTGCTTTCCAGCGGATACGATACCGAACAGGCACTGGGGCTGGTTCCCGGTATTTTGAGCAGCCGGGCGGTCGCCGAAAAGGTGGACCGCTGCCGTGCGCTGATGAGCGCCGGTTCTTCCTTTACACAGGCGCTGAGCGAAGCGGAAATTTTCCCCGGCATCTATTCGGGCATGGTGCGCATCGGCTGCAAAACCGGCAGCCTTGATTCCGTTATGCGTCATCTGGCGGAAATTTACAGCGAGGACGCGGACGAATCCGTCAGTCGCGCGGTTTCCGTCATAGAACCCGCGATGGTCGCGGCACTGTCGATCATTATCGGCGCGATCCTGCTTTCCGTCATGCTTCCGCTGATGGGAATCATGTCGTCGATCGGCTAGGGGAAAGGGGACGATCGCTTGAGGCTTTACAAAAAGAAATTCGCTTACAGGGACCTTTTGCTTTCCGTCTTTCTTTTCTGCGCTTTGCTGTCTCTTTTCTGGTCCGGCCTGAGCAGCGCCCTTCGCGCGAACAGTGAGGAAAAGCTGCGCGTGACCCGCGCAGCCGTACAGAAGGCCATTGTCAACTGCTACGCGGTGGAGGGGGTTTACCCCCCGGATATTCAATATCTGGAAGACCACTACGGAATTGAAATCGACCATGGCAAATATGTCGTCCAGTATGAAACGGCGGGCAGCAACATCATGCCTTCGGTGAGGGTGCTGGAGAAGGGCGCCGAATCTTAACAGGGGAGGAATCAAGATTGAACAGCAGAAATTCCCATTCCGTCCATACTGTTTTTATCCTGCTGATTTTTTGCCTGTTCGCGGTTTGTTCCCTGTTTCTGGTGCTGATCGGGGCAAATGTTTACCGTGGGATCGTGGGCAAAATGGACAGCAACAATGAAACGCGCGCCACCCTTTCCTATGTTACCAATAAAATTCATTCGGCGGACAGCCGCGACGTTTCCGTGGAGACCCTGGACGGGCAGCAGACGCTGGTGATCCGAACCGATTTCAGCACACGGGAGTACAAAACCTACATTTACTATCACGACGGCTATCTGATGGAATATTTCACAAGCGCTGAAAACAGCTTCAGCGTTGGCAGTGGCGACAGGATTACGCCGGTGTCCTCCTTTTCGATGGAAAAAAACGGAAACCGGCTGAGCCTTTCGGTCAGCGGCGAAAACAGCCGCGCGCTCGCGCTCAGCCTTTCCCTTACATAAAGCAGGTGATGGAATGAAACGGAATGCGGTACAGATCAACAGCTTTTTTGTGGAGATCATTCTGGTCATCCTGTTTTTCGCCGTTTCCGTCACGGTCACCTTGCAGCTTTTTGTGCAGGCCGACAACCGCGCGCGGCAGAGCAGCGACCTGAGCGTCGCGGTGATTCAGGCGGAAAATATCGCGGAGCAGGTCCGGTCCCTCTCTTCGCCCGATCAGCTGCCCGAGGCGCTGAAAACCGCAAAACAGGAAAACGGCGGAAGCTACCGCATTCTTTACGACCGCGACTGGAACCGGACGGATACCGACCCGCGCTACGTTGCCGACGTCACCCTGAAAAAAACGCCCTCCGGCGGGGGAACCTTGATCAGCGTGAGTATCTCCGTCGGCCGCCGCCAGAAGAGTGGCGACAGCAGTATTTATTCGCTGAGTTCCGCAAAATATCTGCCCGAAAGCTGAGGAGGTGCCCGTGTGAGAAGAAAAGAAAATTTTCATCTGGGTGTGGGCGCGTCCTCCATCCTGATGATTTTTGTTGTGCTCTGCCTGACTACCTTCGGCATTCTTTCCTATGTGACCGCGAACGCGGACAATAAGATTTCCACTAAAAACGCGGAAACGGTTGAAAACTATTACGCCGCCACCGCTATTACGGAGCAGAAGCTCCAGAAAATAGACGAAGCCCTTCTGAGCGCAAGGGAAGACGCTGCGAAGGCCGCGGCCGGAATTGCTCTTACACAGTTAAAAGAATACGATCAGTATAAAAACCATTTTGAATTACAATTAGTAACGAAATTTCTGGCAGGCAATACCTCTGCGGAACAGAAAAAAGCCGTTTGTTACCGCAGCTTTGCCCAGATGCTGCTCACCCGCCTTGACGGGGTCACGGTGGAACCCTCCGACGGGGCTTTGCTGAACGTTCGCTTTCTGGCCGACGCGGGCGCGGGCAGGCAGATCGAAACACGGCTGTCCGTCGGCGCTTTTGACGACGCGGAGCGGTACCGGATTACGGAAAGAAAACTGACGCCCCAGGCGCTTGAAAGCGACGGCGGCGATACGCTGGAGCTTTGGCAGGGCAACAGCGCCCAATAAGCGCAATGGAGTGATTGCATGGAATTTGACATTATTGAAATTTTAAAAAGGGCCGTGGAGGAGAACGTATCGGATATTTTTATCATATCGGGCTGCCCCCTTTCCTTTAAGACGAGCGACCGGATCCATCCGGTGGGTATCGACGTCCTTAACTCCTACCGGCTGAAGCCGGAGGATACAAAACAATGCATTGAGAAAATCTATTCGCTCGGCAGCGGCCGGGACATTCAACCGTTTCTGAAAAGCGGCGACGACGACTTTTCTTTTTCGATAGAAGGGCTGTGCCGCTTCCGCTGCAACACCTATCTGCAGCGGGGGTCCATGGCCGCGGTGCTGAGGGTGGTCGCTTTCCGGCTGCCCGACCCGAAGGTCTTGCATATTCCCGATACGGTGATCGGCCTGAACGAAATCAAAAAGGGGCTTGTGCTGATTACCGGCTCCGCGGGCAGCGGAAAATCCACCACGCTCGCGTGTATTATCGATAAAATTAATCATACGCGCAACAGCCACATCATCACCATAGAGGATCCGATCGAATACTTACACCGCCACGATAAAAGCATCGTAAGCCAGCGCGAGCTTTCCCACGACACCCGGAGCTATGTGCGGGCGCTGCGCGCCGCCCTGCGGCAGGCGCCCAACGTCATTCTGCTGGGGGAAATGCGCGACTATGAAACGATCACCACCGCCATGACCGCGGCGGAGACCGGCCAGCTGGTGCTTTCCACCTTGCACACAGTGGGTGCGGCAAACACCATTGATCGGATTATCGACGTGTTCCCGCCCAACCAGCAGCAGCAGATCCGCGTGCAGCTTTCCATGGTGCTTCAGGCGGTGGTTTCCCAGCAGCTGATTCCCACGCTGGACGGCGGGCTGATTCCCGCGTTTGAAATTATGCTGGTCAATCCGGCCATCCGCAACCTGATCCGTGAATCGAAGGTGCATCAGATCGACAACACCATTTATTCGTGCGGATGCGAGGGCATGGTGGCCATGGACATGGATTTGCTCCGGCTTTACCGGGAAAGAAAAATCTCCCGGGAAAACGCGCTAATCTATGCCGCGAACCCAGAGACTCTAAAAAAGAAGCTGGCCAATTAAAAAGTCGGAGAGCATTGCTCCCCGACTTTTCTTTTTCTATCTTTATGCTTCGTCCTGCAGCGTTTTCGCGCCGGTCAAAATTTTCTGAACGTCGTCCTGCGTTACGATCCCGTAAACCGCGCCGTTCACCACCGCGGTGTAAAGCCGGTCCCCGGTCTTATAAAACGAGGCCGTGTCCGTCCCGCTTTTGTCAAAGTAGGTGTACTCCAGCTTGAGGTCCGGCGTCCCGGACGGCTTGGCATCCGCCGCCTCCAAAAGTTGGACTCCCGTGACCTGCTGAAAATACGCAGTATAGTTTTTCTCATAGTCCAGCTTTTTTCCGTCGGTTCCGGTAACCGCATAGGCGTATTCGGTTTTATCCTGAGTGGATTTGGTTTCATCCTTGGTTCTGGCGACGGCAAAGGTCCGGACCGTGCCGCCCGCCGTTACGGAAAGCGATTTTACCGCTGTGATGTCAGGCCTGAGGATGTCCTTGCTGCGGAGCGCAAACGCGTTCGTGCTTACCCACGCGTCAAGGCTTTCTGCCTTGACCAGATACACGGCGTCCACCTTGTCGAGCTTTACATAATAAGAGGAATCCTTCTTTGCACCGACCAGAAGCCGATAGCTTTCCTTGTTGACCGTAAAATCGGCAATTGCGAAGGGTGCGTCAAACCCGTAGTTTTTCAGCACCGCGGCGTCGGGATTCACGGCCTCGACGGAATCCGCAGTCAGGTCGGTCAGCGCCGACTCGACCGCGCTGAGCTTCTCGGCATCCGTGGGTGCGCTGACCGGGGAGGTAATCACACTCTCAGTCCCGCTTTTTTCCACGGTGACGGGCTGCGAAAAATTCTTGCCGCTCAGGGTTATTTTTGTAAAGTCGTTCACGCCGCTGCTGCTGGTAACCGCCATCACGGTCTTACTGACGAAATAGGTCTTGCTTTCCAAAATTCCGCCGTCAATGCTGACGATATATACGTTGTCGGAATTCTCCCCGCACATATAATACGCGCTGCTGTCCGTGGCGGAGGGATTTCCAATTTTATAATTATAGGTGCTTCCATCCTTGAAAGCGACTTCCACGGTGGCCTGCGGATCCTTCAGCCCGAATTCGCTCAGGTTGCTGACAATCCCCAGATTTTTGGTGGCGACAAGGCTGAATCCGTTCTGAACGACCTGAGAGGCGGCGGTGTTGTTGATCGGCACGCCGCCGAGCTCTTTGACCAGATAGGTGATTTCCGCTGCGGTGCCGGAGGCGGAGGAAGATGCGGAGGAACCGGCAGTTGCTTTTTCAACCGGGACGAGCGTATAGCCGCCTTTTTTATTTTTTACGGACATGGAGACGATATCCTGACTCGTTTTGGAGACAAGCTCAATGGTCGAAGCGGAAGTCTCGGAAGATGCGGTCTCCTGTTTATCCCCCGTCGTCAGCAGGACGGCGGCCACTCCGCCAAGCACCACGATACAGCCGGCGACAATTGCCAGATTTCTTGTGCTGGTTTTCATTACAGGCGCCTCCTCTTGCGGTACACACAAACGCCGGCAACCACTACGAGCAATGGGATCAGCAGGGTAAACACGCCGATACCGAGCAGGACGCTCATTTCGGCGCTCAGAGTAATGTCGGAAACATTCGTCTGTACGGAAGTCTCCGTAATGGCGGTGGCGGAATTGGTGGTGCCGGTCGCGTAGCGGGAAAGGTCAACCACATATTTCGCGTTTCCAAAGGTGCTCGCGCCCAGAATCTCCCCGGCAAACATGGTTGTGCTGCCCAGCGCGATCACATTCGCCTTATATTCCTTCGTTCCGGACTGCACCTTATCCTGTGAAAGCACCGCCGTATGATATGCGGCCTTCTGGGGCGTATCGTCCGCCTTGGTGGTGTTGTCTACCAGATAGCAGGAATCGTTGGACTTCGCCAGCGAATAAGTTGTTTTGGTTCCTCTGGTTTCAAACAGAAGGTTGATCGGGGTCGACTGCGGAGTGGTAAAGTAGCCGTAATCCGACTGTCCGCCCAAACTAAGCCCCGTCTGCACGGTGGAAAGAATATAGCTTGGGTCGTCGGTGTAATATCTGCTCTGGTCGCTTTCCACAACCACGGCCTGCGGTACCTCGATGCCCCATTCCTTCAGGAAAGCGGCAAGCTTCGGCATGGCCTGCTGACTGGGATGGAAGGTAATCAGCAGGGAACGGTCGCCCGGGATTGCGGAGCTGCTCAGGAAGGTATCCAGCTTTTTCAGCTCCGCATCGGTATAGTCGGTGGTAGGGCAGCCCAGAACCACCAGACGGGTATTTTCGGGAATCGCGTCCGTCAGCAGGTTAAAATCCTTTGTTTCAAAGCTGTTGTTTGCCAGCAGCTTTTGATAGGTGGCCGTTTCCATCTGTTCGCTGTGGCCCGTGTCGAACGAAGCGATCGCGACGGTGTCCGCAATCACGGAATTGAGAGCGGAAGCAAGCGCGCTGTCCACCATGGAATAGGTTTCCGTCGATACGCCATCCGCGCCGTACTGCACGTTAAACAAATCGGTGTAAGCGAGCACGCGGTAGCGTTTGTCCGTCTTGACCAGCACGTCGCCCGCGACCAGATTATCGTTTTTATAGGTGCTGGCGAAGGTCGGATTCTTATCAAGGTCCATATACTCCACCGTGATATTGGTGTTTTTCTCAGCGATTTTCTCGGCGAGCTCCCCGACCTGGCTGTATTTGATGCCGTATTCCGACAGAAGCTGGTCGCCCTTTGTCTGAGCCTGTGTCGCCATAATATAGATGGTGGTCGGCACGTTCACTTTGGAGACAATTTCCGCCGCCTGAGTGGAGAGGGTATTCACTTTATTTTTTGTCAGATCCAGATTCATGGACGGATACCGCTGCGCCAGCACGCTCACGATCACATTGATGAGAATGATAACGATCAGGAATCCGGCGGTAAACGCGGTGGAAATTCCGCCGCGGCGGAATTTTGTGCTTTTCGTGTACGCGCCGACCTTTTCGGCCAATTTGCCTTTTTTCTTCTTTTCTTCCGGCTCATTGGCGTCGTCTGTCTCTTCTGTTTCGGGGTCTGGGTTCTCTTCCGGAAAACTTCCGGTGCTTTCCTTTTCTGCGGGTTCTTCCCCGGAGACAGGCTCCGTCTGTTTCGCCGCAGTCTCTTCGGCGGCTTCGGTTTCCGGAGTGGTCTTTTCTATTTCATGATTGTTATCCCTGTTCATTTTCATACCCCCCTTAGCTCCATCTTCTGCTTTCAAGCTTGCGGGCGGTCAGGAAAATAAAGACCGCGATCACGCTGAGGAAAAAGACAATGCTTGAAAGATCAAAAATTCCTTTGGTAAACGGCTGGTACCGTGTGTTGAAGGACAGCCAGCCGATCAGCTTGACCGCTACCGGGTTGCTGACAAGACTGGAAAGCTGGTCCACGACCAGAAGAAGGATGGAAATACCGAACGTGCCGATAGCGGCGACGATCTGGCTTTGCGTCAGCGAGGAAATAAAGACGCCGATAGAGATCATGGCCGCGCCGTACAGCAGGGAACCGAAAAAGTTCCCGAAAATCAGCGCCCATTCCGGCGCGGAAAACAGGCCGATCACGGCCACGGGAATCAGGGTGCCAACCATAGCAATGGCATATACGGCCAGCGCGGCCAGAAATTTGCCCGCCACAATGGAGGTGACGCCCACCGGCGCGGTCAGAAGCGCCTGATCGGTGCGGTTGCGCATTTCCTCACTGAAGCTGCGCATGGTGATGATCGGAATAATCATCATGCTCCAGATAAACATGGTGGCGTATACGCTGGAAATATAGGAAGAGGAACGCAGCATCAGCACCTGAAAGAAATAGTATCCATACAGCGCCAGAATCATAGCGACACAGACATAACCGATGGGGGAGGTG
>UREO01000137.1 GCA_900546895.1 uncultured Oscillospiraceae bacterium | reverse complement strand
CGCGGAGGAATAAGGCGGCGCGTAAGAGAGCTCCAGTTTTTCAAGATCGTAGGCCGTTCCGCCCAGACGAAGCGCGGTGGCAAGCACGTCGATGCGTTTATCCACTCCCTCGTAACCGACCGCCTGCGCGCCGAGAATTTTGCCGTCCGGTGCGAACAGCAGCTTCATGCTGATCTGTGAGGAGCCGGGATAGTACCCCGCGTGGCTCGACGGATGGATATAGGTTTTCTGATACGAAATTCCCTGTGCTTTCAGCTGTTTCTCGTTCAGCCCGGTGGAAGCGGCGGTCATATCGAACACCTTCAGCACCGCGCTGCCCTGTACGCCGCTGTCCCTTGTGACCCTCTGCCCCAGAACATTGTCCCCGGCAAGCCGCCCCTGCTTGTTGGCGGGTCCGGCAAGGGGAACCAGCGTCCTGTCCCCGGTCACGATCTGGCGGACGGAAATGGCGTCGCCGACCGCGTAAATATCTGGGTCGGAGGTGGCAAAGGTATCGTCGGTCAGGATGCTTGCTCCGACGCCAAGCTCCAGACCGGCTTCTTTGGCAAGGCGGCTGTCCGGCGCGACGCCAATGCTCAGGATGACCAGATCGGCCTCCAGTTCCCTGTCTCCGGTCAGCTTTACTTTCAGGCCTGCGGACTTTTCAAAGCCCTGCACACCCGTACCGAACAGTAATTTGATTCCGTTTTCTCTCATATGGCGGTGCAGAATGGCCGCCATTTCCGGGTCAAGGGAGGCAATGGCCTGATCCAAGAATTCAACAATCGTGACGTCAAGGCCGCGTTCCTTCAGATTTTCCGCCATTTCCACCCCGATAAAGCCCGCGCCGACCACAACGGCCGACTTTGCGTGCTTTTCCTTAATATAGGCGTCGATCTGAAGCGTATCCGGCACCGTGCGCAGCGTAAAGATTCCCTCGCTGTCGATTCCGGGCAAATTGGGGCGCTTCGGCACCGCGCCGGGCGAAAGGATCAGCTTATCATAGCTTTCCTCGTAGGTGCTGCCGTCCGCGTGATTTTGTACGGTCACCGTCTTTTTTTCACGGTCAATTTTCACGACCTCGCTCTTCGTACGCACATCGATGCCAAAGCGCCTGCGAAGCAGCTCCGGCTGCGTGACGATCAGCTTTTCCCTGTCCCCGATCGTTCCCCCGATATAGTAGGGAAGACCGCAGTTCGCGTAGGAAATGTACTCCCCCTTCTCAAACAGGATGATTTTGGCTTCCTCGCTCTGTCTGCGCAGCCTGGTAGCCGCGCCTGCGCCGCCCGCAACACCGCCGACAATCAGTACCTTCATTGTATCTCCGCCTTTCCAATCATATAAAGCTTATGAATACTGTTTTCAAAAATGAACTTTTTCGTTGCACCGCCCCTGTCCGGCTTCTATAAAACCCTTCAGTCGGGCTTTGCCTGCCGGCTCCCTCAAAGAGGAAACTTACAGCATTTCCCGTTAATTCTGCAACAAGGTTGCGTTTCTTTTCGCAAGCTGAAATGGAAGTGCTATAAAATCGGAATTCAATTTGAAAAATTGCAAGTATTGTAGTGTAATTTTTTACAGTTTTATGATATCATGAGGAAAGACAGGATTCCGTGACTAAATCACACAGTGGAAAAAAGCCCGGATGTGACCATGTCACAGAATAAATCTTATTTACGGCATATAATAAAACAATCAACCAGAGAGGGTGAAACGATGGCCGATATAATCATCTTGGGAAACGGTCCCGCCGGAATCTCTTCAGCGGCCTATACGGCACGCGCCGGGCTGGATACCATGGTAATCGGGCGCGACAGCGGAGCTTTATCAAAAGCGGGGGAAATCGAAAATTATTACGGCTTTCCCACCCCTGTTTCCGGAGAACAGCTGGTCCGCAACGGAATCGACCAAGCCGAAAGGCTCGGTGTTTCCGTCGTAAGCGACGAGGTTCTGGGTATCAGCTACGACGGCGAGTTTACCGTCCAGTCAAAACAGGGCGCCTACAAAGCCCCCTGCGTCATCCTTGCGACGGGCGCTTCCAGAAAATCGCCCAGAATTGAGGGTCTGAGCAAATTTGAAGGAAAAGGCGTCAGCTACTGCGCCGTCTGCGACGCGTTTTTCTACCGCGGAAAAGCCGTTGCCGTTCTGGGGGACGGCGGCTACGCCCTGCACGAGGCGGCGGAGCTTCTGCCGGTCGTCGGTTCGGTCACGGTGCTGACCAACGGGCGCGAACCTTCCGTGGAATTCCCCGAACAGATTTCCGTGAACAAAAAGGAAATCGAAGCCCTGAGGGGCGACAGCGTTTTGGAATCCATCGCTTTCCGCGACGGCTCCACCCAGCCGCTCAGCGGGGTGTTCGTCGCTCTGGGCGTAGCTTCCAGCACGGATTTCGCCCGGACCATGGGCGCCGAAACCGAAAACGGCCGCATTGTGGTAAACGACCGCATGCAGACGAACATTCCCGGCCTTTACGCGGCGGGCGACTGTACCGGCGGCATGTACCAGATTTCCAAAGCGGTTTACGACGGCGCCAGAGCCGCGACCAGCGCCATTCAATATCTGCGCAGCCGCAAAAAATAACTTTTTTTGCCAAAACGTGATATAGTCACGGAAAAAATTTGATTTCCGGTATATAATAGGGATACAAACAGAGAAAACTATTCTAAAACATGGACAAAGGAGAATGAATATGGCAGTGGTAACTTTAACAAAAGACAATTTTACGCAGGAGGCGGTCAGCGCCGACAAGACCGTACTTATTGATTTCTGGGCCCCGTGGTGCGGCCCCTGCCGCATGGTATCGCCCATTGTGGATGAGATCGCCGAAGAGGCTTCCGCCACCTTAAAGGTAGGCAAGGTAAACGTGGACGAGGAGCCGGAGCTTGCCTCCCAGTTCGGCGTTATGAGCATTCCGACCCTGGTGGTGATGAAGGACGGAAAAGTTGTGACTTCCTCCGTCGGCACCAAAAGCAAGGAATCCATCCTGAGCATGGTCCAATAAAACAAATTTGAAACGGGCTGTTGCAAAACGGCCTTCAACGAAAAACAGTACACAAAAATACGTCTTGATTGGACTTTTTAAGTCGCTTCAAGACGTATTTTTTTACGTTTCAGACTATTGATTTGTGCAATTTGCGATCGGAAATTCGTTTTACAACAGCCCTTTTTTCTTTTGCCTTTCTGTAGTATAATAAACCCAAAAAGAAATATCAGCCGCCCGGTGCGGCTGATTCAGGGAGGCAGTCGGGATGGCCGTTACACAGAAAGAGCTCGCATTTATGAGGGAGGCGCTTCCCTTTTGGAATCAGCTGACGCAAAGGCAGCAAACCGTTCTGGAGCAGTCGGTTTCCAGTTCTTCCTACAAGAAGGGCCAGCGGCTGCACGACGGCGCACAGGACTGCATGGGGCTGATTCTGGTACTCAGCGGGCATCTGCGCGCCTTTATTCTTTCCGACTCGGGAAAGGAAATCACCATTTACCGTCTTTTTGAACGGGATATCTGTATTTTTTCGGCCTCCTGCATGCTGAAAAACATCAGCTTCGACATCTATATCGAGGCGGCGGAGGATTCCCGGATTCTGCTGATTCCCACGGCGGTATACAACGAACTGAATCAGACCTGTCTGGCGGTTTCAAACTTTACGAGCCAGCTGATTTCCTCCCGCTTTTCCGACGTGATGTGGGTGATGGAGCAGGTGCTTTTTATGAGCTTTGACCGCCGTCTGGCCAACTTTCTGCTGGAACAGTCCGTAATCGCCGGCAGCAGCACGTTCAGCACCACGCACGAGACCATTGCAAAAAACTTGGGTTCCGCGCGCGAAGTCGTGACCCGTATGCTGAAATACTTCCAGAGCGAGGGAATGGTTTCCCTCGCCCGCGGCGGCATCACCATTACCGACCCGAAAAAACTGGAAAAGCTTCTCCAGTTTGACAAATGACCGTCCCGATTGCAATTGCCGGTAATCTGTAGTAAAATCTAATGGAAAACATTGTCATAAACAGACGAATTTCTGCGAAGCGGAGGCCATACCTATGCAAACTGGAAAACAGCCCGATCTTCTGAAAAAGCCCGCGGACGACGCGGCGGAAGAATATGTGTTCGCACTCGACATCGGGACGAGGAGCGTGATCGGCATTGTAGGGACCCTGGAGAAGGAAAAGCTGCGTATCTCCGCCGTGGAGCAGGTCGAACACCCGAAACGTGCCATGATCGACGGTCAGATTGAAGATATCGAGCAGGTAAGCCGGGTGGCAAAGCAGGTCAAGGACCGGCTGGAAAAGCGGATCGGCTATTCCCTGCGGCACGTCTGCGTCGCGGCGGCCGGACGCGCGCTGAGAACGCAGAAGGCCGCCTATGAGCTGGCGCTCAAGCAGTCGCAGACGATCGACGAGGAACTGATCTGCCGTCTGGAGGCAGGGGCGATCGAAGCGGCCGAGCGGCAGTTCAACCCGGAAACCGCCGATGAAAATCAGCCCGTCTTTTACCTTGTCGGTTATTCCGTGATTCAGTACACGCTGGACCGCTACCCCATTTCCAATCTTCTGGAGCACCGCGGGCAGAGCATCGGGGTGGAAGTTATCGCCACCTTCCTTCCCCGCGAGGTAGTGGACAGCCTGTATACCACCATGCACAAAACCGGGCTGGAGGTTTCCAGCCTGACACTGGAACCGATCGCGGCCATGAACGCGGCCATTCCGCAGAACCTGCGCCTGCTGAACCTTGCGCTGGTGGACATCGGCGCGGGCACCTCGGACATCGCCGTGTCCCGCGACGGCGGCGTGGTGGGCTATACCATGGCGACCGTGGCGGGCGACGAGATCACCGAGGCGATCATGAAGATGTATCTGGTCGACTTTAACGCCGCGGAAGAAATTAAAATGAAAATAAACGGGGAACGGAATATTGTTTTTACGGATATTCTGGGGTTTGAACATACGGTCACGCCGGAGGAAATCCGCAGTAAAACCGAACCGGTCAAGCGCGCGCTCTGTGAGGAAATCTCCCAGAGGATCGTACAGGCCAACGGCGGCTCCCCGTCGGCGGTCTTTCTGGTGGGCGGCGGCAGCAAGCTGCCCGGCATGTGCGAATGTGTGGCGGAATGCCTCGATCTGCCCTTGACCCGCGTGGCCATCGGCGGAAGCAATTTTATGGTGCATGTGGCCGCTTCGGAAGAGGACGTAACCGGGCCGGAATACGCGACCCCGCTGGGTATCGCCGTTTCCGCGGCGCTCAACCTTATCAACGACAGCTTCTCCATCACCCTGAACGGCAGCCGCGCAAAGCTCTTCCGCAGCGGCAGGCTTTCCGTTCTGGACGTGCTTTTGATGAACGGGTTCAGCTACAATCAGCTCATCAGCCGTTCCGGGCAAAGCATGATTGTTGAATTGAACGGGGAAAAGAAAGTCGTTTACGGCGGGCATCCAACCGCGGCGCGCATCCTTTTGAACGGCACGGAAAGCAACATCGCCGCCATGATCAAAGCCGGGGACAGCATTGACTTCGAGCCCGCCGTGGCGGGCGAAGACGCGCATCCGCTGCTCGGTGAGGTGGTCGGTTCGCAGGAAACGCGCCGGGTATTTTTAAATGGCTCGGAAATGGCCGTGAGGACCCGCGTGATTGTCAACGGTCAGCCCGCCGGACCGGATTATCCGCTCAGCATGCGGGACCGGATACAAACTTTTCCGGTCAACACGCTGCGGGAGCTTCTCGTCTTTGCGGGGGAGGACGAAACCTGCCCGTACCTGATCAACGGACAGCCCGCCGATCCCGACAGCCCGCTTTCGGCGGACGATCGGATCGAGTACGCTCCCGTCGCCGCAGAACCGCCGCAAAGCAGTGAACCGCAGGAGAGCAAGGAGCCGCCGGCCGACTCGATCACTCATATTACCCTGAACGGCGCGCCCCTTGCCCTGAAAGTAAAACAGGACAAAACACCCTACCACCTGATCGATATGCTCAATCTGGTGGACTTCGACCTCTCCAAGCCGCAGGGGAATATTATTCTGCACGTCAACGGTCAGGACGCGGCCTATCTTCAGGTGCTGGCGGACGGGGACTGTGTGGATATCCGCTGGGATCAAAGCCAAAGGCCGTAAGAAATAAGAAAAAAGCATCGGAGCAGAAATTCCCGCTCCGATGCTTTCTTTATCGGTTCCTATTGATTGTTTTTCGGCAGGCTGTCTTCCAGCAGCTTTAAAATCCGCTGAGGCTGCAGGTTCGCCTGCGCCAGCATTGCCATGCCCGCCTGAACCAGAATATTGTGCCGCACCAGCTCCGTCATTTCCCGCGCCATATCCACGTCGCGGATACGGCTTTCCGCCGCCGTCAGATTGTCCTCCATGGTGGAAAGGCAGCTCAGATGGCGCTCCAGCCCGTTCTGGGCGGCGCCCAGACTTCCGCGCGCTCCCGCGACCGTGTCGGCCGCTTTCTTGATAATGTCAATGGCTTTCTGCGCGTCCTCCTGCGTGTCAATGGAGGCCTCGTCCAGACCCAGCCCCTTTGTCCCCATATTGGGAATATGGACGGTATATTTGCTGTCCACCGAATTTTCGGCCCCAATCTGCAGCGTGATGCCGTCCTTCCCAAACGCGGGGTCGGCGGGGTCCGTTATTTCGGCCAGACTGCCGTTGAGCAGCTTGGTTCCGTTAAAATCGGTGCTATTTGCAATCCGGTCAATTTCTTTTTTCAGCGCCTCAAATTCCTTGCTGGAATTTTTTCTGTCCGTGTCGTTCTGATAGGTCCCGTTGGAAGACTGCACCGCGAGTTCCGTCATACGGCTCAGGATGGACTGGGTCTCGTTCAGATTTCCTTCCGCAGTTTGAATCATGCTGACGCCGTCCTGCGTGTTCTGCTGCGCGGCCTGCAGGCCACGAATCTGCGACCGCATTTTTTCAGATACGGCAAGGCCCGCCGGGTCGTCCGCAGCGGAATTGATGCGGTAACCGGACGAAAGCCTCCGGATGCTTTTATCGCACAGCGCCTGATTGATGGAAAGCTGACGCAGCACAAAAAGCGCGCTGAGATTATGTTGGATCACCATTTTAATTACTCCCTAAAATCCGAAAGCGGCGAGTCCTTTCGCCGCTGTTTTTAAGTTCTATTTCATATATCGTTTCCTCCGGCAGAAAATTTACATAATTCCCTGCAAAATAAAAAACAGGGATTTCAACAAACAGCTGTTACCTGATTTCCTGCTCTAAATTACGAAACTCGGGTGTATCGAAAAATTGGACGATGCTGATATCTAGGCCGTCACAAATTTTTTTAATGGTTGAGATTGTCGGATTTTTGCTTACCCCGCTGACGATATTGTTTAAAGTCGATTGGGTGACTCCGGAAATCGTCCCCAATTTGTTAAGGGTAATTTCTTTTTCCCTGCATAATTGCTCAATTCGTTCCGCTACCGCTTCCCCAACTGTCATAATAATCCTCTCAACGTTCATTTAATCTCCTGCTCCAGACCGCGGAATACAGGAGTATCGAAGAAATCAGGCAAGGAAATGCCTAACCCGTCGCACAGCTTCTTAATCGTCACAATACCGGGATTTTGACTTTCATTATTTAAGATGCTCTTAATCGTCGACTGTGGTACTGCGGCATGGTAACTTAACGCATTCGGCGTCATATTCCTTTCTCTGCACAGCTCAATAATTCTGTCTGCGACTGCCTGTCTTGTGTCCGTATTAAACACCTCCAGTGTTATATCACTAGTTAGAGAATACCTAAGAGCAAAGCAATTTGTTAGTGATATAGCACTAGAAGCCGTTTTATGTTATAATTAGTGATATAACACTAATTATGCAAAGGAGTGCATTTATATGCC
>UREO01000136.1 GCA_900546895.1 uncultured Oscillospiraceae bacterium | reverse complement strand
CATACGAGATCTGCGCATGTCTCGTGGGCGCGGAGATGTGTATAAGAGACAGCCCGTTCCCCATGACACTGTACGACAACATCGCCTACGGCCCGCGCGTTCACGGGATTAAAAATAAACAAAAGCTCGATGAAATCGTGGAGCAGTCGCTCAGAAGCGCGGCGCTATGGGAGGAAGTCAAGGACCGGCTCAGAAAATCCGCGCTCGGTCTTTCGGGCGGGCAGCAGCAGCGCCTGTGCATTGCGCGCGCGCTGGCCGTGGAGCCGGACATTATTCTGATGGATGAGCCGACCAGCGCGCTGGACCCGATTTCCACCCTGAAAATCGAGGATCTGATGGATGACCTGCGCGCCAGGTATACCGTGATTATTGTGACGCACAATATGCAGCAGGCCGCGCGCATCGCGGACAGGACCGCATTTTTCCTTTTGGGGGAAATTGTGGAATACACCGATACGCTTTCCATGTTCAACAATCCGAAGGATGAGCGCACGGAACGCTATATTACGGGACGTTTCGGCTGATTTGGGAGCCGGAAAAGTCAGTTGACTATGGCTATTTCAAAAACGAAATTGTATAATAAAGGAGGAAATATTATGCCGAGAAAAATCTTTGACCGGGAGCTTGCCAGTCTGATCACACAGATGACCGATATGGGCAATACGGTTAATCAGCGCATAGAGGACACGATTGCCGCCCTGCGCACTATGGACCTGGAAAAAGCCGCGGAGGTTGCGAACGGCGACAATGAAATTGACCGGCTCGAGCACAATATCGAGAAAATGTGCATGAACCTGATTGCAATGCAGCAGCCGATTGCCACGGATCTGCGGGTGATTGCGGCCTGCCTGAAAATTTTGACGGATATTGAACGCGAGGCCGACCAGTGCGCGGATATCTGTGATATTCTCACCATCGGGGAGCTGAACACCAACAGTCTGGCCATCACGCACGTGGTGCAGATGCTGGAGGCGGCGCACGACATGTTCCGCCGCGCAATGGATGTTTTTCTCAGCCACGATGTGGAGGCGGCGCAGGCAGTCTGTGAAAGCGACGATATCGTCGACGGAATGTTCTCGAAAATCATACTGGAGGTCTGCGGAATCATTACCCAGAATCCGCAGAACGTGATGCGCGAGGTCGACCTTCTCTTCATTTCAAAATATATTGAGCGCATGGGCGACCACGCTACCAACATTGCCGAATGGGTCATTTATATGGAGACCGGGATGCATCCCGACCTGAATACCAAAGAAAGCTAAAGGAGGACCACATGGCTCTGATTTATATTGCGGACGACGAGCTGAATATCCGTAAGCTGGTTTCTTTCGGGCTGAAGGACAGCGGGTTTGAAACCGCGGAATTTCCGGACGGGACCCAGCTGATGAACGCTGTCCGGCAGAAGGTGCCGGACGCAATCATTCTTGACTGGATGATGCCGCAGCCGGACGGCCTTGCCGTCTGCCGCATGCTGCGGGAAAACGAGAGTACGCGCGCCGTACCGGTGTTGATGCTCACGGCGAGGGGCGAAGAAATCGACCGCGTGCTGGGGCTGGAAATCGGCGCGGATGATTATATTGTGAAACCGTTCAGCATCAAAGAGCTTTGCGCCCGCGTGCGCGCCGTCCTGCGCAGGGCGGCGCGGCAGGAGAACGCGGCGGATCAGGTGCTGACAAGCGGCGACCTGACCGTGGATATCACCCGGCACAGCGTGACCAAAGGGGATGCCATAATCGAGTTGACCGTAAAGGAATTCGACCTGCTTGCCATGCTGATGAAAAACAGCGGCAAGGTACTTACCCGCGACACCCTTCTGGATAAGGTGTGGGGAATCGAGTATTACGGCGATACCAGAACGGTGGACGTCCACGTGCGCTACCTACGTCAGAAAATAGAGAATAATCCCGACGAACCGGCCTATATTCAGACGGTGCGCGGGGTAGGATATAAATTCAGCGGACAGAATTAATCGGAGGCGGCTATGAAAAGGAAGTTGATGCTCAGCAATGCGGTCATTATCGTGCTCGGATTTATTGCAGCCTTTTTGCTTGCCGCGCTTCAGATCCAGCGGCAGTATCAGACCGAATTCACCCGGCGGCTCGACACTGCGCTGAGCATCCTTTCCACTCAGCTCGAAGAGATCGAGCGCGACCCCGAGGCCGCCGCGACCAATGTCGGTGTCGAGCTGGAAAAAACCGGTCAGGAAATGCGTATCAGCGTCATCGGATTGGACGGCAAGGTGACCGGCGACAGCGCCAGGGAAGAGATCAATCAAAACCACAGCAGCCGGCCGGAGATCATTCAGGCACGAAAGAACGGCAGGGGATACGATACGCGCATCAGCGCAAGCCTGAACCAGCGCTATTATTACGAGGCCGTCTATATTAAGGATCGCTTCTTTATCCGCGCCGCGCTTCCCACTGCGGATCTCGACAGGGTCCTGTACCGGCTGTGGATGGTCGCCGCGCTCAGCATGCTTCTAGGCATCGCCATTGTCTGCGTTGTGACCGGCGTTCTTGTTTACCGTACGACGGAACCGCTCAAGCAGCTGACCGACGCGGCGAGGGAAATCTCCGGCGGCGATTATTCGAGCCGTGTGACGGGGAGTTACAAGGATGAAGTGGGGGAGCTTGCCCGTTCCTTCAACATGATGGCACAGAGCACCGAGACAGCCGTTTCCCAGCTGGTCAGCAAACAGAATCAGCTGGAGGGCGTGCTTCAGGGCATGGACGACGGAGTGCTTGCGGTCAACGCCGAAAATGAAATCTTGTTTTTGAACCAGAGCGCGCGCCGCCTTCTGGAAAAGCAGAACCTTGCCGAAAAGGGAAAGCTGGAAGGCAGCCTGCTGATTGGAAAAATCGCAAATATGATGAAGCGTGCCATTGAGAACTCGGAAGCCGGGAAAGAGACGGTGCTGGGCGGGCCCAATGAAAAGCAGTTTACCGTTTATGTTTCTCCCATAGCGGGGCCGCAGGAACAGTCCGCTCTCGCCGTCATCACCGACGTCACGCGGATGCACAAGCTGGAGCAGATGCGAAGCGAGTTCGTGGCGAATGTCACCCACGAGCTGAAAACGCCGCTGACTTCCATCCGCGGCAGTATCGAGCTTTTAAAAAGCGCGGACAGGGACGAGGAGACCCGCCGCTATTTCTACGACGTACTGGATATAGAAGCCGAACGGCTGCATCGGCTAATCGACGATATGCTGGCGCTGTCGCAGATTGAAAATGCGAAGGAGGATCCCTCCGTGCGCCGGTGCAGTGTCCGCAACGAGCTGGAGCAGTGCATTGAGCGGCTTGAGCCTCTGGCGGAAAAAAATCAAATCAAACTTACGCTGGACGCCGACAGCACACTGTTTGTCGCCTGTTCCCCGACCCGACTTCAGCAGATGTTCGGAAATCTGATCGAAAACGGAATCAAATACAACCGGTCCGGCGGCAGCGTCTCCGTTACGGCGCGCCGCCAGCGTCAGATGGCGGTCATCCGGGTGAAGGATACCGGGATCGGCATCGCGCCGGAGCATTTTGACCGGCTGTTTGAGCGGTTCTACCGCGTGGACGCCAGCCGCTCGCGGGAAATCGGGGGAACCGGTCTGGGACTGTCCATCGTTAAGCACCTTGCCGCGCTTTACGGCGGAGAGGTCGGCGTGGAAAGTGAAGTCGGAAAGGGCAGCACCTTTATCGTCCGTCTGCCTCTTGCACTGAATGAGGGATAACGGGAGCGGGAGGAGTTCCGCCCTGTTAAAAAAGCCGCCGGGAATCTGAACTGCGTCTAACTTTTAGGTACCGTTCATTTCCGGCGGCTTTTTTGCATATTGTTTTTCTTTTAGTAAACCTTAATGTCGGAGGGATCTGAAATGAAATCAATATGGAGCGAAAGCTGCAGTTTTCCGAAAAGAGATTCATTGAAAAACGATATCGTGGTCGATACCGCGGTGATTGGGGCGGGCATGGCCGGACTTCTGACCGCGTACCTTCTGCAGAAGGAAGGACGAAACGTCGCTGTGCTGGAAGCGGAACAGATCGCAGGCGGCGTGACCAAAAACACAACGGCAAAGATCACTTCGCAGCATGATCTGATTTATGACAGTATGATCCGGGACTTCGGGGAAGAATCCGCAAGGCAGTATGCCGTTGCCAATCAGAAGGCAATCGGCGAGTTTGAGAAGATCATTACGGAGAACGGCATTGACTGCGAGTTTGAAACAAAACCCGCCTTCCTCTATTCCCTCGACAGGGAAGAGAAACTGATGTCCGAGGCACAGGCGGCGGAAAAGCTGGGCATCGACGCGGAGTTTACAACGGAAACCGATCTGCCGTTTCCGGTTACGGCGGCGGTGAAATTCAACGGTCAGGCCCAGTTCCATCCCCTGAAATTTCTGAAATCCATCTCGGCGGACCTTACGGTTTATGAAAACACCCGGGCGCTGATCGTCCGCGACGATTCCATTATTACCAACCGGGGCAGGGTGACAGCGGACCAGATCGTCGTTGCCACGCATTTTCCGATCGTCAATGTTCCCGGCTGGTACTTTGCACGGATGCATCAGGAGCGCTCCTATGTCATCGCGCTGAAAAATGCGGGCCGGCTCGAGGGAATGTATATCGACACGGACCCAGACGGCTATTCGTTCCGCACCTACGGGGAGCATGTCCTTCTGGGCGGGGCCGGGCACCGCACGGGCAAGCATCCGGGGACGGGCTGCTATGAAAAGCTCCGAAGCGCAGCCAGACAGTTTTTCCCGCAAAGCGAAGAGGTCTGCCACTGGTCCGCGCAGGACTGCATGACGTGGGACAATCTTCCCTATATCGGCCGTTATGCTTCGTCCACCCCGAACCTGTATGTTGCGACAGGCTTTCAAAAATGGGGAATGACGACCTCCATGGCCTCCGCCATGATCCTTACGGATATGATCTGCGGACGGAGGAACGGGGAAGCGGAGGTCTTTTCTCCCCAGCGCTTCCACGCGGCGGCGTCCGCGAAAAATATGCTGGCCGACTTCGGAACCTCCGCCGTAGAGCTGACGGCCGGTCTGTTTTCCCCGCCGAAACGGAAATGCACGCACTTGGGCTGCCGCCTGCACTGGAATCCGGAGGAGGAAACCTGGGACTGCCCCTGCCATGGGTCAAGATTCACCGCTCAGGGAGAGCTGATCGGCGATCCCGCGTTAAGAGGGATCAAGCATGACTGATTACCACGCTCTTCACAAAACCCGTTCCTTCTTCGAGGGATGGTATTTCAAGCACCAAAACGCGGCCGGCGCCGTCGCCTTTATCCCGGGAGTCAGCTTCAGCCCGCAGGGAAAAAAAGGGGCCTTCCTTCAGGTGATTACCGGGGAAGGCTCTTTTCAGCTGAATTATCCGTATTCCGCGTTCCGCGTCTGCCGAAAACAGTTTTCCGTACGGATTGGAAGGAACGTTTTTACTAAAAAAGGTGTTCATATTGATCTGGCCGGCCCGGACATCCTCTGTACGGGAGATATCCGGTACGGTCCGCTTACGCCGATTGCGTCGGACATTATGGGCCCGTTTCGTTTTGTTCCTTTTATGGAGTGCAATCACGGCGTCATCAGCATGAAGCATCCCCTGACGGGCTCCATGATCCTGAACGGCGAAAAAATCGATTTTGGCGGGGGCAACGGATACATTGAAAAGGATTGGGGAACTTCGTTTCCCGCAAGCTATCTCTGGGTGCAGTGCAACCGTTTTCCCGATCCTTCCTGCAGCGTAATGGTTTCCATTGCCAGGATTCCGTTCGGACTGTTTCGTTTTCAGGGATGCATTGCCGTTGTCTGCTTTCAGGGCAAAGAATACCGCTTTGCCACCTACTGCGGCGTCAAAACACTTCGCTGTGCGGAGCAGGGATTTCTTCTGAAGCAGGGGAAATATCTGCTGGAAGCGGACATCCTTTCCCGGCCCGCTCACAAGCTGTTTGCGCCGCAGTCGGGCGAAATGTCCCGGATCATCCGCGAAAACATGTCTTCCGGCGTACGGTTCCGTCTGTATGAGGACAATACGCTTCTCTTTGACCTGACCGGTAAGGACGCAGGGTACGAGTATGTAAAATAGCGCCCTCTTAAAACTGCATAAGGGATTTTCCCGTGCACATAATAACGGCAAAGGGAGGTGGATGCATTGCCGAAGGACAGCCAGCCGGACAACAAAGAAAGCCGGGTGAAAAAGGCGAACGGACAGACGCCGATTACCCGGGAAAATCAAAATCAAAATAAAAATGCCAAAAAACAGTCTATCAAAAACAACGACGTTTAAGGGGGAAGAATCTTGGCAAAAGCAGGAATGAGACGACCGGACCCGAAGGAACCGCACGGAACGGAAAGCAATCATAAGACGCATATCCCGAAAAATGATGTTCAGCCCGTTCCGGAGCTTCAGGGAAAAGCAAAGCGCACTAAGGAAAAAGCACCGCCCATGTGACGGGAAGTTCAATATGTAGACCGGGCGAGGTTTGGGCCTCGCCCTAACAGGGTATATATCCATGCACAAGGCACGTTTTTATAAAGATGATAAATGCCCCGCCGCTAATATCTTCTCCGCGCACAGCGGAGATATGACTGTTAATATTTGTTTATCAGGCCCTGCACATAATTCTGCATTTCCTGTTTAGACTGGATCGCGTGCGTCTGCTGGACAATGTCCTCCTGCCTCTGTTGAGGAAGAGCTGAAAAATACTCCATTGCCTGCGCGTTTTGGGTGAGTGCCATGCCAAAACCCAGCGGAAGCTCCACCGTTATCACCTCCCGGATTAGTGTTCGCCCTGCGCGTCAAATCATTCAGTAGATTTATGTGACAGCGTTGCGTTTCTCACCATCTTCGGCGGGGAAAGAACGTGTTTTGTCTTACAAACTGAAATGGGCATGCTGTGATTGGCGGATTTTTCCGTAGACGGAAGAAGCAGAAAAAAATTTGTTTCCATGGAAAATTCCGGAAATTATGATATACTGAACAAAAGATCAATGAAGTCATCAATGCCGACAGGAGGATGAAACGATGGAGAGAACCTGTATTTTACTGAAGCCGGACGCGCTGAAACGCCGGCTTGCGGGCAGAATTATTTCAAGAATGGAAGACAAGGGATACATAATTGCGGATGCCAGAATGCTGCAACTGGACGAGGCTGTTTTGCGGGAGCACTATTCCCACCTTGTGGACCAGCCTTTTTTTCCCGACATCGTCAAATACATGGTATCCGGTCCCGTGCTCGCCATGATTGTGGAGGGGCAAAACGTCATTGAGGGAACGCGAAGAATCATCGGCGCCACCCGCTTTGAGGATGCGGCCGCCGGAACCATCCGCGGTGATTATGCGTCCAGCACCCGGCAAAACCTGATTCACGGCTCGGATTCGGCAGAAAGTGCGGAAATCGAAATCAGGCGGTTTTTTGCCCGGAAGTGAACGCCTGACGGCCCCGTCCACACCCTGTTTCCGTGAGAAAATCAGGCGATAACAAGGCGGCGGAGAAATCTCCGCCGCCTTGTCCTGCACGATTTTTGATACGTCTTCAGCAATTCCAGTTCAGTTTGCGAGAATTAATTGAAAATGCTGTAATTTAATGGATTACGCTACGGTCACAATACACTGACGGACCGCCTGCTGGCCGGGCAGTGTGGAATAAACGCCGGTGCAGCCGGCGCTTAGGCCGCTGATTTTATAATAGTAGCTTGAACCGACCTTCTGTTGAAGGACGGGTTTGAGCACACTGCCGTTCCCCGTAGTGAATGTCGGAGTGGCGCTGGTGCCGCTGGGGGTAAATTTGAACTGATAAGTGGCGCCCCGCTTGATCGTGAACGGATGGGTCGTGTCGGAAATGACTCCGTTTGCCTTGCCGTTGGCGGTGAAGCTGGTGGAAAGATCCCCCAGAGTGGTGGTAATGGTGGCGGAACCCTGGTTCACATTTGTGATCCTATAAAGATA
>UREO01000135.1 GCA_900546895.1 uncultured Oscillospiraceae bacterium | reverse complement strand
GTTGTACTGGATTCCGGTGGAAATATAGCCGTTGCTGTCGCCTACGGTGTGGAGCATCGCGCGGCGGACGGTTTCGTCGCTGTTATAGATCCGCTTTCCGTTTTCGCTTTTGGCAAGCACGACGTTGTTCCGGTCAAGGATTTTTCCGCTGTTGGCGAGCTGGCCGCCGGTCGTCAGATGCTTGTTGAACGGCTGCATGGCCCAGCTGCCGCCTTCCGTGGCGAACCCGTACAAAAATACGCCAAGGCCGAACAGAAACGCCATGCCCAAGATATACAGGATTAAAGAACGGGAGCCTGTTGTTTTCATCAGCTTTTCCTCCTTGCCGCGTAGGTGCGCTCGTCGCTCGCCTTGATGAAGGCGAGCAGCCCCCAGACCGCTACCATACTGGACCCGCCCAGACTGACAAAGGGCAGGGTGACGCCGGTCATGGGAAGTACGTCCGTCGCGCCGAAGACATTCAGACAGGTCTGGAACAGAAGCATACCGCCCGCCGCGCACGACGATATGGAATAGAAGGTGGAGCGGCTGCGCGTAACGTCCGAACGGGCGTAGAACATCAGAAACGCAAGCGTCAGCACAATCACAATCGCCAGCAGCAGGCCCAGTTCCTCACAGACCATGCCGAACATCAGATCGCTGGTGGAAGCGAACACGCTTTTCAGCGAACCGTTCCCGATCCCCAGCCCGAACAGGCCGCCGCTTGCGGAGTAGCTCAGCACGCGCGTCTGCTGGTAGCCGGATTCGTTCACATGCTCCCATACGTGCCGCCACACCTCGAACCGCTGCGCGACATAAGGTTTGAATTTTAAGATCAGGAAAGCGCCGAACACCGCGACCGCGCAGATCAGCGCAATGGTGCGTACGCTTCCGGAACGCATGAAGGCAATGATGAGAAAGGTCACGAAAAAGACACAGGCGGTGCCGAAATCGCGCATCAGGAACAGCGCGCCCAGGCATACGGCGGAAAACCCGATAAATCCCGTCAGGTTCTTCGCCGTCTGCAGCCTGTCCAGCGTAGAGGTGCCGACAAAGATGAAGGCGATCTTAATAAACTCCGACGGCTGTACGCTGACGGGGCCAAGGCTGATCCAGTTGCGGGCGCCGTTGTGTTCGCGGGCCAGCACAAGGTTGGCGGCAAAAAGCAGGACGGCAAAAATTCCGATTGCCAGACGCCAGCGCATCACCCGGTCAAGGTCGCTGAGGAAGCAGATCATGATGCAGAACAGAAGGACGCCCCCGAGGAGTGCGCCGAGCTGCACGTAGGTATTTTCCACACCGGTGCCGGAGATTAAAAGGATTCCGATCCCGCTCAGCAGGAACGCGATGGTTTCCAGCTCGAAGCTGACGTGCCCCAGCCCCTTCATGGAAAACAGGTACAGCAGCCATTCCATTGCGAAGATTGCGCCGAACGGCACAGCGGGCAGGTAACTGAATTTCCCGCCTCCAAAGCACGCCTGTACGCACAGAAGCAGCTGGATTAAGGTCGTGGCGGCCAGCAACCCGGCGGGCGACGCGGCGTGCCGCACCTTACGCTTTTTCTGCTTGCTGTTTTTGATATCGCTTGTCCGCTTCAGCATCAGCGCGGTGGAGCCCATGGCGATGGAATCGCCCGGCAGGATCTGCATCCGATCCTTCACCTTTGTGCCGTTGACAAAGGTGCCGGATTTCGAGCCGGTGTCGGTGACGATCCAGCCGCTTTCCCGGCGCATCAGCACCGCGTGGTCGCGGCTGACGGTGGGGTCGTGCAGAACAATGTCGCAGCTTTTGCTGCGCCCGAGCGAATTTTCCCAGTACAGAACGGGAATGACTTCGTGGGAGACCATGTCCTCCAGAATCACAACGGGGTCTTCCTTCCTGCGCCCGCGTTTCATGGACGTAAAGCATTTGCTGATCACAAGGATGGAAATCAGCGGGACAATGATTCTGAAAATATATAGCACCAAATTGATGATGTTTTGAATAACAGGATCGTTCAGCGTCAAAAAAACGCCTCCTTCCGGTTGGCGGGAAATATCCGCCTGAGAATAGTATTTCCGTTTCTATTATACAATTATTTACCGGCAAAGTAAACGGAGGGAACGCACCGTTCCCTCCGCCGTTTTTCCGTTATTCCGTTATTCCGTTATCCCCAGCTCCCGCATGAATTTCAGAAGCCCCGCTTCAAAGTGGACGCCGTACCGCGGGTCGGTTCCGGCTTCCCTCGTGCGCCGGATGCATCCGGCTGTAAAGTCGGCCGCAGTCTGCAAAGCGATATCCAGCCCCATTCCGTTCAGAAGCCCGGACAAAAGCGCGCTGGCAAAGATATCCCCCGTGCCATAGTAATTTCCACTGATTTTTTGCGAAAACGCATAGCTGACTGTGTCCGTGTTCCGGTTGTACCCCGCCGCGCCCAGAAGGTCCGGACTGAACCAGACCCCGGTGATGACGACCTGACGCGGGCCCAGCCCGCTCAGACGCCGCAGAAGATTTTCGACGTAATCGCGCGTGTAGGGGCCTTCGCGGTACTTTTCGCCCAGCAGAAACGCCGCTTCCGTGAAATTCGGCACGATCAGGTCGGCTTTTCGGCACAGGTTCACCATTCCCTCTGCCATTTTGGGGGTAATGGTCCGGTACAGCTCGCCGCCGTCCGCCATCACGGGATCAACCATAATCAAGGTATTCTCCGTTTTAAAGGTATCGAAAAAATCCGATACGATCGAAATCTGCTCATACGATCCCAAAAAGCCGCTGTAAAGTGCCTCAAAGCTGAGGCCAAGCTGTTCCCACTGCTTTTTGAACCCGGGCATATCGTCTGTCAAATCGCGGTAGGTAAAGCCCTCCAAATCTCCCGTATGGGAGGAAAGCACGGCGGTCGGGACGGGGCAGACTTCGATTCCCGCGGCGGAAAGAATAGGTAGTGCAACCGTAAGGGAACATTTCCCGAATCCGGAGATATCGTGAATCGCTGCGATTCTTTTTTGTTTGTTCATTCGATCACCTCACAAGTATTACATTAATCATATGGAAATCCGGGGTGAAAAATGTAAAGCCGCAGAAAATCACAGCATTAAATTTTGTTGGCAATCTCACCCGCATGCTTGTAAATGCTTCTTGCGGGAATAAAGCCGCGCACCATGGAAAGCGGGTAGACGGTGCTGTCCTTGCCCACGACGGTGCCGGGGTTTAGGACGGAGTTGCAGCCGACTTCCACGCGGTCGCCCAGCATCGCGCCGATTTTTTTCAGCCCGGTTTCAATGCGGTCGCCGTCCGCGCTGATGATCACGAGCGTTTTGTCCGATTTGATGTTGGAGGTAATGGAGCCCGCGCCCATGTGGGCTTTGTAGCCGAGAATGGAGTCGCCCACATAGTTGTAGTGGGGAACCTGAACGCTGTCGAACAGGATGACGTTTTTCAGCTCCGTGGAATTGCCCACCACGCATCCGGCACCCACAAGGGCGCTGCCGCGGATAAACGCGCACTGACGGACCTCGGTGTTCGGCCCGATAATCGCGGGTCCGTTGATATAGGCGGAATCAAATACCCTTGCGGTTTTCGCAATCCATACGTTCTCGCCGCGCCGGTCGTATTCCTCAGCCGGAAGCGTCGATCCCAGCTTCAAGATAAACTCGCTGATTGCCGGAAGCGCTTCCCAAGGGTAGGCCAGTTTGTCAAGAAGCGGCGCCGCGGCGGTGTGGGTCAGATCATACAGACAATGAATGGATACTTTGTCAGTCATTCTAAAATGCTCCTTCGTTTCTGTTTCATATCTCCATTATATTTTCATTTCACCGCCAGGTCAATCATACAAGGTCATTTTATGAGTTTTTTTATTTTCAGCAGGTCGCCGGTCTGCAGGCCGCGCCCGCTTCTGTCCGCGCCGCTTTCGTCGCTGATCTTTGCCGCTTCCAGATACGGCCCGGTGAGGGAAGGCGTATCCCCCGTGCCAATTTGGGTAAAGTACTCGTACAGCAGGCGGCAGTCGTAGTCCGTAACGGTCCCGGAGCCGTCCAGATCGCCGGGGATGACCGCGATGTAGGCGGCGGCCGTTTTGTCGCCCTGCATGGTGACGATAGTCTGGCCAGTGCCGATATTCCCGCTTCTTATTTCTCTTTTGTCCGCCGTAAAAACGCGAAGTCTCTGGCCCGGATTGATTTCCGTCATCTCGCCCTGAAGGCCCTCCAGCGTTACCGGGCCGGGGAAATCGTAATTTTCCATCACGGACGGGAGGTCGACGGGAATTTCATCGGAAGGGGAGGAGGACGGCGAAGAGCTGTCGGGGTCCGGGGAGCCGGATTGCGGCGCCGAAGAGTCCGGTGCTTCGGAAGAAGTGGAGCCGGGGTTCGGGTCGGGAGGTTCCGGGGAGATGTACCCATTGTTATGCGCGCCGTCAAACAGAAGGAGGGACGCCGGCGTGTTTGCGTCCAGCTGCCCGCCGCAGGGGACGGTGACAAGCGTTACCCCACCCTGCTCGTCCGCGCTGAAATCCCGTGAAAAGTCACAGCTGACATTCGGAATATTGTTGACAATACATTTGCCGTCGCTCAAATCGAGACGCCCGATTACCGCGCAGTTCGCGACACTGGGGGACATTCCGGCAAGATACAGGTAATTTCCGGACGGACAGGCGGCCGCATATACAAATTTAATAGTGGTCGGTACCCGGACGGAACCGTAATCAAGGTTGCCGCTGCTGTCAAGGAGCGCGGCACGGGTGGAGGAGGAGCTGGAGCTGATCAACACGAAGCCTGCGCCCGGTCTGCGGAAAAACCGCTGGTTGTCCGGATAGTACAGGTCGGAATCTATTTTACTGATGTCGGGATAATCCTCCGCGTAGCAGGACAGGGCGGCGGTTATCGGCATCAAGGCTGCGGCGCACGCGCATATGATGCAGAGGATCAGACGTTTTCTTCGGTGGTTCTCCATATTTCCACACCCCTCGACATTTAATTTCATAACAGCATTATACAAAATATAGAAGGCGGGGAGGAATAATGTGAAATTTTTTCAATGAATCCGTATAGAAATAAAACAGGAACCGGCGTGCACCGGTTCCTGTTTTTGGGGAGGAGTTGTATTGAAAAGGTCGTGACAAGTCCTTGCCACAGTCTTGTAATCAGATGGATACGGTTCCATTTCTTAGTTCCGTGATTTTATTATAGTACCCGTGTTTCCCAGTGTCAATCACTTCACAATCGATTTGTCAAGAATCTCTTTATTGTATAAAACGTAGTTTTTTGGTGATGCTATTTAGTCATTATTGACGATAAATTTTCGTTAATTATCGAAAAGCATCATGCGGAAATTTTAAGACCGTTATTTGACTAATCCTGAATACCGGGAATTTTCGGAAGGGAATCAAATCCGGGCTGCAGATCCGCGTCTGTCGGAATGTAGTCCGTCATGGTGTGCTCCAGATAAGCGGTGTAGGCGGCCATGTCGAAATAGCCGGTTCCGGTCAGCCCGAACAGGATGGTTTTTTCCTCGCCGGTTTCTTTGCATTTGACGGCTTCGTCCATCGCGCAGCGGATGGCGTGCGCGCTTTCCGGGGCGGGCAGAATGGTCTCCAGCTTGGCGAACTGTACGGCGGCGTCAAATACCTTGGTCTGTTCCGCGGAGCGCGCCTCGTCGAGGTAGCCGTCGTGGTACAGCTTGGAGATAATCGGAGACATGCCGTGGTAGCGCAGGCCGCCCGCGTGGTTCGGCGAGGGGATGAAGCCGCTGCCCAGCGTATACATTTTCGCCAGCGGGGTGACCTTGCCGGTGTCGCAGAAATCGTAGGCGTAGCGCCCCCGGGTCAGGGAGGGGCAGGAGGCGGGCTCCACGGCGATAAAATACGGGTTCTTTCTGCCGAGCAGCTTATCCTGCATGAACGGCGCGATCAGCCCGCCGAGGTTGGAACCGCCGCCCGCGCAGCCGATGACGATATCCGGATATTCGCCGAGCAGCTCCATTGCTTTTTTGGATTCCAGGCCGATGATCGACTGGTGCAGCAGCACCTGGTTCAGCACCGAGCCCAGGACATAGCGGCAGTTGGGGGTCGTCGTAGCCTTTTCGATCGCCTCCGAGATCGCGCAGCCGAGGCTGCCGGTCGTATCGGGGTCCATTTCAAGGATGGCGCGGCCGACCTGCGTGGTGGAGCTGGGACTGGCGGTTACATTGGCGCCGAAGGTCTGGATAATCGCCTTGCGGTACGGCTTCTGCTGAAAGGAGGCCTTTACCATGAAGACGTCCAGATCGATCCCAAAATAAGCGCATGCTTCCGCCAGCGCGGTACCCCACTGGCCGGCGCCCGTTTCGGTCGTCAGGCCGGTCAGCCCCTGCTTCTTCGCGTAGTAAACCTGGGCCACGGCGGAGTTGAGCTTGTGGCTGCCAGAGGTGTTGCCGCCCTCAAATTTGTAATAGATTTTCGCCGGCGTATCCAGATATTTTTCAAGCGCATAGGCCCTGTTGAGCGGGGAGGGACGGTACGCCTTGTAAACGTCCAGAATCTCTTCCGGAATATCGATATAGGGGGTGGCGCTGTCCATCTCCTGTTTTGCCAGATCCTCGCAGAAAATAGGGTAAAGCTCCTCGGTGCGGATAGGTTTTAAGGTGCCGGGGTTCAGCATCGGGTCCGGCAGGGATTTCATGTCCGCGCGAAGATTGTACCATTGCGTGGGCATCTGCTCCTCGGATAAGATCATTCTGTGCGGGATGTTTTTCATGATAATTCTCCTTTCAAATCAAAAATAGTATAGACGAAAAAGAGTATAAAAAACGCCCTTGCCCCTAAAACTTAGGGACAAGAGCGATTGCTCCTGCGGTACCACCCAGATTGCGCGAAAGCGCCTCTTTTTCCGCGCACCAACATGCGCGCTCCCTTGGTAACGGGCGGAGTTCCCGTCAGCGGCTACTTGTTTCCTTTCGCGCTGCCCTCGTAAGTCCATTCGGCAGGCCCCGTCGTACCGCAATCACACCGTCTGCAGCTCTCTTTTCCGGCGCTTTGCCTGTTTACTACTCTTACTCATCGGTTTCGTATCTTTTGCACTATTATATTCGGGTATCTGCGCCTTGTCAAGCTTTGCTTTAAAATTCTGCAAATTTTCGCCGGTATTGTATTTGTGAGGGTATAATGCTAAAATAATGGGATGAATAAGGGTGGCGGAATCCATTCGATTTTACGGGGGAGAACATGGAAATTAAAAAGAACGAACTTGTGGATATGGAAATAACGGGCTATACCGCGGAAGGAAACGGCGTCGGCCGCTTTCGGGACATTGCGGTGTTTGTGCCGCTCGCGGCGGCGGGGGACAGGCTTCGCGTAAAAATACTGAAAACGGCCAAAACTTATGCGTTTGGCCGTATCGATAAAATCGTGACCGCTTCAAAGGATCGCGTTCCGCTTGACTGTGCCCAGTTTGCGCAGTGCGGGGGCTGCGTGTACCGCCATATCAGCTATCAGGCGGAGCTGAAGGCGAAGCAGCAGCGCGTGCGGGACGCCCTCGAGCGCATTGGCGGCTTTCGTGAGTTGGAAATCCGGCCGATCGTCGGTGCGGAAAACCCCGACCGTTACCGCAACAAAACGCAGCTTCCCATCGGGCGCGGCCCGGGAAACGAGGTGCGGATGGGTTTTTTCGCAAGTCACAGCCATCGCATCATCCATTGTTCGGAGTGCCTTTTGCAGCCGGATGAGTTTACCGCCGCCATGGAGGCTTTTCAGGAGTGGGCGCGCCAGAGCGGAGAGGATATTTACGACGAGGAAACCGGTAAGGGAAGGCTGAGGCACCTGTACCTGCGCCGCGCGGGCGCGACCGGCGAAGTGATGGTCTGTGTGGTCGTAAACGGCAACGGAGTGCATTTTGAACCGGAGCTGGTGGAAATGCTAAGGAAAAAGGTGCCTGGTTTAAAAAGCGTCATCATCAATGTGAACCGGGAGCGCACAAATGTGATCCTTGGACAGAAATGCCGTACCGTTTG
>UREO01000134.1 GCA_900546895.1 uncultured Oscillospiraceae bacterium | reverse complement strand
GATGTTCCAGCTCGCGGCAGACGATCGGAGAAACTCCCTGCAGCGTATTTAAAACGGCTTTTGAAAGCTCCATGTCCGAGGGGACCCGCTGAATTCTTTCGATTATTTCAGGAACGGAGTCCGTTAAAAGGCACAGCTTGTCCTGCGGCGGTGGAAGCTGATACGTCAGTCCCGGCAGCACCAGGCGTTCAGAAGACATTTCCGCGTCCACCCGTTTGAGGGCGTCGATGATTTTTCCCGCTTCGTCGACAAAAATAATATTGCTGTAGCGCCCCATGATTTCCATGACCAGCGTCAGGCGGATTTCGTCCCCCAGCTCGCTGACCGCATCGAAATCCAAGCAGAGCATCCGCTCCAGCCCGGGCTGACGCACTGCGGCAAGGCGCGCCCCGGCAAGCCTTTTGCGCAACAGCATACAGAGCATTGGCGGAACCTTCGGATTTTCCGGAACAGAGCGCGTAAAATGAATCCTTGCGCTGTTGGCCCTTGCGGACATCAGCAGCTTCCGGGTTTCCCGATACGTGCGCAGGGAAAGAACCATTTCCTCCCTGTTGGGCTGGTAAATTTTATCGACTTTTGCGCCGATTGCGCTTTCCTCTATTTCTTTTTTGATATGATGTAAAAACGCTCCGTCAAGAGCCATTAATATTCCTCCTGTATAGGTGCATTACAGATATTTTGCGGGGCTGTGCATCCGCTTTGATTCAAAGAAAGAAACGTCGGGGAATTTAATTTTCAGCTTCACCGCAAGCGGCAAAATCACAAGATTTTCCGTATAAAAATGCCCGGCGTCTACCAGAGTCACCCCCATGTTTTCCGCATCCAGCAAAATATTGTGCTTGCTTTCCCCGGTTACGAAGGCCTGACAGCCCACCCGCGCGGCGTCATAAACCAAATCCGCACCGCCGCCGCTGCAGAGGCCCACGCGTGTAACCGTGCGTTTTCCGTCCGTAAAACGCAGGCCGTCACAGCCCAGCGCTTCCTTGACAAAGCGCGCAAAGGCTTCCGGCGTATACTCACAGCCGGTTTCTCCCTCCAGTGCCTCCGGCAAGCCGGAATCCTCCTGTTCCCTAAGCGGCCGCACATTCCGGAGCCTCAGGCGCTCCGCCAGGCAGGTGTTCACCCCGCCAGCCGCCATATCGAGGTTGGTGTGGGCACAGATTGCCGCGATGCCGTATTGAGCCAGCAGATAAGGCGCAGAATCTGCGGAAAGGCTTTTTAGCGGATGAAAAATGACCGGATGGTGGCTGACAATCAGCTCCGCCCCCAACTCATGGGCTTCCTGAACAACCGCAGGCGTAATATCCAGCGACAAAACCGCCGAAGACACCCCGGCTTCCCCGTTTCCAACCAGCAAACCCGGATTGTCAAAGCTCATTGCCGACCGAAACGGCGCAAAACTGTCAATGTAATCGTAAATCTCACCAACGGAAACCATTCTACCGCTCCCTTTTTATTTTCATATTGATTTGTTCCGCCGTACGGATCAGCTCGGCGGCTTCTTCCTGCCTGCCGGAAACGGACAGCCCCCCGGCCTTTTTTTCAAGCTGGGAAATCACCTTACGCATGTACGCGCGGTTGTCCTCCTCCGCGGCGTCCAGCTTCCCGATATAGGGGTACAGGCTGTCCGTACCGACTTTCTCGGGAGCATACTGTACCTGCATGGCCGAATAAGCATAGCCGTCTTCCACAGCCGCCTGTTCCCGCAGAACCGCAAAGCCCTCCCCCGCAAGAAATTCACGCAGCTGGGGAACCGACGTCATCGGCTGTAAAATAAGCCTTTTTTCTCCGTCCCGCAGCCAGGACGCATTTTTAATAATTTGTATCATCATTTCGCCGCCCATTCCGGCGATGACAATATCGTCCGCCTCTACGGCAAAGATTGATTTCAGCCCGTCTGACAAACGCGTAGAGACAAGCTCTTCCACACGGTAACGGCGGATATTACGCTGTGCGGACTGAAGCGGCCCCGGGCGGATATCCGCCGCTATGGCGCGGGAAACCAGCTCCTGCTTTGCAAGCCAGATCGGCAGGTACGCGTGGTCGGTGCCGATGTCCGCCAGGGCCGTACCTGGCCGGACCATGGAGGCGCAGAGCTGAAGCCTGCCGCCCAAAGTAAATAAAGGATGGAGTCCCATCCGGCATTCCCCTTTGTAAAGTGATATTTGCCGGCTTCCCCACGGACAGAAATGCCCGCACCGCTTCCCATCGGCACAGAGGAAACCGGGACAGGGGAACGGCGGCCCTCAAAAACGAGCACCGTCCCCCATACTTAAGAACCGCCCGGCAACTTGATTGCCGGGCGGCCTTGTTCAGAAATTCTTTTATTTAGACGCGATGTGATCGTTCAGCTTTCTTAGCATTGCGTCCGGATCCACACCGTGAACCAAGCAGGCCTGCTCAAGGGTTTCTCCGCGGGAAGCGGGGCAGCCCAGACAATGCATGCCCATTTCCATGAAATAAGGTGCCGTGGTTTCGTCAATATCAAGAATATCACCAATAATGGTATCTTTTGTAATCGCAGCCATTGTTAGAATCCTCCAGCTTTATAATAGATTTCATATCTATTATAATACCCGTGTCCAAGCTTTGCAATACATTTCTGATTTGGCGAAAATAAAATACCCCGGAAATCAATCCGGGGTATCTGGTCACGAATAAAGGAATATTAGGCTATATGCTTATTCTTCCCTCATCTTTGCAAAGCACTCGCTGCAATACACAGGACGGTCTTCACGTGGCTTAAAGGGGACCTTTGCTTCTTTGCCGCAGCTTGCGCAGATAGCGGTATACATTTCACGCTCTGGCTTGGCAGCATTTTTACGAGCATCGCGGCAGGCTTTGCATCTTTGCGGCTCATTTACGAACCCTTTGGAAGCATAAAATTCCTGCTCACCGGCGGTGAATACAAATTCAGCGCCACATTCCTTGCAGATGAGAGTCTTGTCTTCGTACATTTAATTTACCTCGCTTTGGATAAAGATATTTGCCCATAGACGGATTTGCACCGCCGCCTTTGATTTCCAACGCTCTACTTAAGCTACCCGGGCATATGAAATTAATATACTAAACTAAAGCAACTGTTTTAATTTCAGCCGAACCCGCTGCAGAGCATTATCGACTGCCTTTGGGGAAACGCCGAGTTTCACCGAAATATCGTAGTAGCTGCAGCCGCCCAAATAAAGCGTCAGCACCTGCTGTTCCAGCTTTGAAAGCAACTGTTTCATCCGTAGCTGCATAGCAGCGTAGCTTTCGCTGTCCATCAGCACCGCTTCAGGATCCGAGGCACAATCTGTCATATCTATATGCGAGCCGTTGTCACTGAGAGAAACAAAATTATTGAGCGGAAGATTTTTGCGGCTTGCCGCCGTGCGGTAAGCCATAATAATCCGGTTATTGATGCAAACGCCGGCATATGTTTTAAAACCGGCTTTCCCGGCTGAGTCATAAGTACGCGCCGCGTTTAAAAGGCCCAAAAGCCCTTCCTGACACAGATCGTCGGCTTCCAACATCGCACAGCGAAACGGCGCAGCCTTGACTCTGATCAGCGACATATAACGCGCGGTAAGTTCCACAAAAGCATCCGAATTTCCGCTGTTCACAAGGCAGGCAAGCTGACTGTCGGTATAATCTGCCATTTTATTAAAATGGTTGTTATCAACCAAGCCCAACACCTCATGGCTCACATTAAACTTGAATTCTGCATCTATCATACCTCATTGTGTCTATTAAGTCAACAAATATTTTGCTTTTGAAGCTAAATATTTGTTTTATTTGGTTAGATTTTATAAAAACACCGATTTTGTCGGACAATGTCTGATTTGACCACCAAAATATTTTCCATTTACATAGATCAAGCCCTGTTTGTAAAGCAAAAATCCTGATCGGTTAAATCACGTCCGACCGCATCAAAAGCACCCGGCCATACGGCATCTGCGCCTGCAGACACGTTTTTCCCGGAGGTTCCCTCAGAGGACCTCAAAGCGAAGTGTGCAGAAAACCGTATTGAATAGGCCATAGCCGTGGGTGACATAGGCGGATAAGACGCTTTGCAACCAAAAATTCCGATTTTTCATTTACAAACAAGGCCTGATTAAAGGAACATTTTTATTATATCATAAGAATCGTAAAACATCCAGAAAAATCTTAATCAGCGCTTTTCCCCGTCCCCCGTGGGAAGCGGAAGCTTTTCCATCAGTACGGCGCGCTTGACGGAGGCTTTTCCGTATTTGTTTCTGACATGCTCCATACGGCTTTCCAGCTGTTCCATTTTTTCATCGCACAGGATACTGTGAAACAGGGATGTCTGCTGCATTTCCGACTCCGGCAAAAGTCCGAAGCCGCTGATGCCCAGCGCCCGCACGGGACAGGGCCATCCGTAGCCCTTCTGAAACAGCTCTTTCGCCGCCCGAGCCAGATCCATCGTCAGCCGCGTGGGAATCTCCAGCTGCATCTGATGCTGTGAAACATGCAGGCGGTTATCCTTGATGGAAAGCTGCAGGCCCGAAGCGATCACCCCGGCATCCCTCATGCGGAAAGAGATTTTTTCGGCAAGATACAGCAGCACCGGCCAGACCTCATCAAAGCCGAAGAGATCATGAACGCAGGTAATGCTGTTGCCAATGCTTTTCGGCGCGGAGGAAACCTCACTTGAGCATACCTCGGAATCATCCAGCCCGTTCGCGTTCTTCCACATATCGTATCCTGTTTTTCCGAAGGAGGAAACGATATATTTGGAATCGGTGCGCGCTAAGTCGCCGATCGTTTTAATTCCCAGTGAATTCAGGCGCCGGGCGGTCACCCTGCCCACCCCCAGAAGGGAATCCGCAGGAAGGGACCATACCCTTTCCTTGAAATTTTCCCGTGTAATCACAGTAGTGGCGTCCGGTTTTTTCATATCGCTGCCGAGCTTTGCAAAGATTTTGTTGAAGCTGACCCCGACGGAAACGCCCAGCCCCAGCTCCGATTTTGTACGATTCCGTATCTGATCCGCTATCTCCGGCCCGTCTCCGAACAGCCGGGTGCTTCCGGTAACATCCAGCCAGCATTCGTCGATGCTGAAAGCCTCCACCTGATTCGTATAGCTGAGATAAATCTGTTTTACCAGATCGGAGAAATACAGATACCGGTCAAAATGAGGCGGAACAACCAGCAGGTCCGGGCATTTTTTCTTCGCCTGCCAGACAGGCTCCGCCGTTTTCACGCCAAAGCCTTTGGCCCGCTCGTTTTTAGCCAGCACGATCCCGTGTCGGTCCTTCACGCTGCCGCAGACCGCAACGGATTTTCCGCAGAGTTCGGGATGGTCCCTGCATTCCACAGAAGCGAAAAAATTATTCAGATCACAGTGTAAGATAACCCGCTCCACAACCTATTCCTCCGCATACTGTTTTTCAGTATCCCCAGCCCTAATTTAAATGGGTATTGGGAAATCCGCTTATTTTTAATTGTAGAATCAATAGAACACAGAGTATCGAAAAACCTGTCATGCGCCTGGAAATCATGTCAAGGCGCAGCCAACGCAGAAGACAAAATTGTCCCAAAATTTTGCAGTTGACGTTGCCGACAGCCAAATAGAACGAATGTTTGATTATTATTATATACCGTGGAAGGGATTCTGTAAAGCGGCCATTTTATTCCACGTCAGGAATTGCCAACAGAATTCGACAGGAGTATAATCATTTTAAAAGAACAAAGGGAGGAATGGGGATGGTATCACGTTCCTACAGTATGGGGCTGTATGGTCTGGACTCCTTTACCGTGGCTGTCGAAGCCGACATCAGCGTCGGCCTGCCCGGTTTTGACATGGTCGGACTTCCGGACGCGTCAGTGAGAGAATCCCGGGACAGAGTGCGCTCCGCGATGAAAAACTGCGGGTTTCAATTTCCCGTACATAAAATAACGGTCAATCTTGGCCCCGCCGACAAGCGTAAGGAGGGGCCGATTTACGACCTGCCCCTCTTTGTCGCATTGATGAAAGCAAGCGGACAGCTTGACGCCGAAGTGGAGGACAGTGTGTTTATTGGCGAACTGTCGCTTACAGGAGAGGTGCGTCCCGTAAAAGGCGTGCTTCCCATGGCGATCAAGGCAAAGAAGGCGGGGTTTCAAAAGCTCTATGTGCCGGAAGCAAATTCCGCCGAAGGCGTGGTCGTGGAGGGGCTTTCCGTTTACCCTGTCAGGGACCTGCCGACGCTGATGAGGCATTTCGCCGGCGGGAAGGAAATTCTCCCCGCCTCTGAAGTACCGGCATCGCGGCAAAATCAGCCTCCTTTGCCGGACTTTTCGGAAGTGCGGGGGCAGAGCGAGGCAAAACGCGCGCTGGAAATTGCCGCGGCGGGCGGACATAACGTTCTTCTGATCGGTCCTCCGGGTTCCGGAAAGAGCATGCTCGCGAAACGGATTCCATCCATTCTTCCCGACATGACGTTTGAAGAAACCATTGAAACCACCAAAATCCACTCCATTGCGGGTACCCTTCCGGACGGAGTGTCCCTGATCACCTCCCGCCCGTTCCGTTCGCCCCACCACACGGTATCGCCCGCAGGCCTGTCCGGCGGCGGAAATGTTCCGCACCCCGGGGAAATTTCTCTGGCGCACAACGGAGTGCTGTTTCTGGACGAGCTGCCCGAATTTTCCCGCGGAGCGATGGAGGTGCTGCGCCAGCCGATTGAGGACGGTAAAGTGACGATTTCCCGTGTCAGCGGAACCATCTCCTATCCCAGTGCCGTGATGCTGGTGGCAGCGATGAACCCGTGCCCATGCGGTTACTTCGGGCATCCGACCAAACCGTGCACCTGTTCCTCCGGCGCGGTCTCCCGCTATCTTTCCAGAGTTTCCGGGCCGCTGCTGGACAGGCTGGATCTGCACATTGAGGTCCCACCGGTGGAATTTGACGAACTCAGTTCCCGGGAAAAGGCCGAAAGCTCCGCAATGATTAAAGAGCGTGTAAACAGAGCCAGAAGGCTGCAAAATGAGCGTTTCAAAGGTACTCCTATCACCTGTAACGCAAGAATCACACCGGATATACTCCAGGAGATATGCCGGCTGAGCGAACCGGGACGGGAGCTGCTGAAAAAAGCGTTTGAAAAGCTCGGACTTTCGGCAAGGGCCTATGACCGGATTCTGAAGGTCTCCCGCACAATTGCGGACCTGGATCAAAACGAAGAAATCGAACCGCGACATGTCGCCGAAGCGGTACAGTACCGCAGCCTTGACCGAAAATACTGGACAAAAGAGCTATGATAACATGAAAAAATCCCTGCCGCCGGGCTTAAACCGGCCGCAGGGATTTTATTACATCGGAATTTAGTATTTACTGCTCTGATTGCTTTCGGAAACGGACCCGGCGTCAAAAGAGGAAGCCGTATCTCCCGCTTCGCCCGAGGCGCTTACGGAGGAATCCCTCAGCTTCAGGAACGCCAAAGATTCTTTGAGCTGCTGCGCCTGTGCGCTCAGTTCCTCGCTGGTTGCCGCGCTTTCCTCCGCAGTGGCGGAGTTGGTCTGAACCACTGCGGAAATCTGATCGACACCCGTCGTAACCTGATTGATGGAAGATGCCTGACCATCCGAGGACGTTGAAATCTCACCGATCAGATCGGTGGTCTTTTTAGCGCTTCCGATAATCTTATTAAGCGACTGCGCGGTCTCGTCCGCAATCTTTGTCCCGTTTTCCACTGCTTTGATGGAGCTTTCAATCAGAGCCGTGGTGTTTTTCGCGGCTTCCGCACTCTTGCTCGCAAGATTACGGACCTCATCCGCTACAACGGCAAAGCCCTTGCCGGCCGCTCCGGCACGGGCCGCTTCCACAGCGGCATTAAGCGCCAGAATATTGGTCTGGAAGGCGATATCTTCAATCGTCTTAATGATTTTCCCAATTTCCTGTGACGAGCTGCTGATCTGGGCCATTGCCTCCACCATTTGCTGCATATGCTCGTTTCCGACCTTCACTTCGCCGGCCGCTTCCAACGACAGCTGACTCGCCAAACGGGAATTGCTTGCATTCTTATTGACCTGTCTCTTATACACATCTCCGAGC
>UREO01000133.1 GCA_900546895.1 uncultured Oscillospiraceae bacterium | reverse complement strand
TTTGAGTTCTCCCGTTTCGATTTTATTTTTGATCCAAGTGACCAAAGTCATATATTTGGGCATTTCCATTGCAGTGCTGCCTTCCTTTTTTCGTTTTATTTTGAAATCATGATACAGGAACCTTGTGTAAATTGTCAATACATCCGAACAGCACTGGCAGACAAATCAGGAAGCTTTCTTTTTTGAAATCAGGTCGATTGTGACAGCGCCAAGAAGGACAAGGCCCTTCACGACTCTCTGGATATCGACGGACCAGCCGATCAGCGACATCCCGTTGTTCAGCACGCCCATGATCAGAGCGCCGACAACCGCACCGATAATGGTGCCGCTTCCGCCAAGCGCGGCCGCGCCGCCTATGTAACAGGATGCGATGGCGTCAAGCTCGAAACCGTCGCCCGCTTTCGGCGTGGCAGACGCGTTTCTGGCGGAGAGGACGATACCGGCCAAAGCACTCATCAGGCCCATGCTCACGTAAATCCAGAACATCACGCGCTGGGTTTTAATACCGGAAAGCTTTGCCGCTTTCGCATTGCCGCCCACCGCGTAAATCTGGCGGCCGGGAACCGTGTTGTTGGTAACGAAGGTGTAGATGATAATCAGCACCAGCATCAGCGCAAGAACAACCGGAAGCCCGTTGTAACAGGCAAGCTTGACGGTAAAGAAGTTAATAATCAAAATGACGACGGCGAGCTTCACAATCTCCTGCCATACGGCAGGCACCTCAAATCCGTAGGATTTTTTCTTATTGATGGAACGGATTTCCAGATAAATGACGATCAGGGAGGCAGCCACCCCGGCCAAAATGGAAAGCAGTTCAATCTTTTGACCGCCGATATAAGTATAGATTTCGGGAAGATAGCCCGCGCCGATCTGTACGTAATCCGTAGGCAGGGGGCCCTTTGTCTGACCGCCGAGGATCACCATGGTAAGCCCGCGGAAAATCAGCATGTTTGCAAGGGTCACGACGAATGCCGGAACATTCAGATACGCGATAAAGAACCCCTGCCACGCGCCTACCAGAAGGCCGCACAGCAGAATCATCAAAAATGCAACGGCAATCGGAAGATGAAGGTCCAGAACCATAATGGCGCACGCGGCGCCGGTGAAGGCAACCACAGAGCCGACGGAAAGGTCGACGTTGCCGGTCAGTACACAGAGCAGCATGCCGACCGCAAGGATGACAACGTAGCTGTTCTGCATAATCAGATTGTTAACGTTCATCGGGCTGACATTTTTACCGCCCGAAAGCAGATTAAAGATAAAATAAATCAAAACGAGGGCAATCAGCATTCCGTATTGCTTTGCATTGGTACTGCCGGATTTTTTCTTTGCAAGACTTGACGTACTCATATCGCCTGCTTCTCCCTTCTGGTATGTGACATAATGATTTTCATAATCATTTCCTGAGAAAAATCCCCCTTATCCAATTCCCCGGCTATTTCGCCCTGGTTCAGCACATAAATCCGATCGCAGACGCCGAGAAGCTCCGGCATCTCGGAGGAAATAAAGATAACCGCCTTCCCCGCCTTTGCAAGGTCGTTGATGATCTCATAAATTTCATATTTCGCCCCTACATCGATTCCGCGCGTCGGTTCATCCAGAATCAGGACGTCGGGGTTGGCAAGAATCCATTTGGAAAGAACGACCTTCTGCTGGTTTCCGCCGGAGAGCGAACCTGTGATCTGCCTGATGGAATTCGTTTTGATATTCAGCTTTTCGCGGTATTCCTCGGCAGCCACGATTTCCTCGTTCTGGTCAATGACCCAATGTTTGGAAAAACGGTCGCTCAGGCTCGAAAGCGTCATGTTCCAGCGAACGTCGTTGATCAGAACCAACCCGTAATTTTTCCGGTCCTCCGAGGCATAGGCAATCCCGTTGCGGATTGCATCCTGAACGTTGCGCAGAACAAGCTTCTTTCCGTCCTTGTAGAGATCGCCGGAAATTTTGCTTCCGTAAGATCTTCCGAAAATGCTCATTGCGAGCTCCGTGCGCCCGGCGCCCATCAGCCCCGCAAAACCGACCACTTCGCCCTTCCTGACATTGAAATTAACGTCCTTGAGCATGACGCGTCCGGGATCGTCCGGATGGTATACCGTCCAGTTTTTGACCTCAAACGCAATATCGCCCGGCTTGCTTTCGCGGGGAGGATAGCGGTTTGTCAGCTCACGGCCGACCATTCCTTTAATGATCCGGTCCTCGTTCAGGTCATCCTGTCCTTTTTTCAGTGTTTCGATCGTTTTGCCGTCGCGGATGACAGTAATGCTGTCCGCCACCTGACTGAGCTCGTTCAGCTTATGAGAAATCATGATGCAGGTAATTCCACGCTCTTTCAAACCCAAAATAATATTGAGCAGCTTTTTACTGTCCTCATCATTCAAGGAAGCGGTGGGTTCGTCCAGAATCAGCAGCTCCACTTTTTTGGCCATCGCTTTCGCGATTTCGACCAGCTGCTGCTTGCCGACACTCAGTTTGTTGACCGGCAGGTTTACATTTTCGTCGGGAAGCCCGAATTTTTCCAGAATTTCTTTTGCTTTCTGCCTTGTCTGGCTCCAATCAATCACATTTTTTACATTCGTAATTTCGTTGCCCAGAAATACGTTTTCCGCAATGGAAAGATAAGGGCTTAAGGCAAGCTCCTGATGGATAATCACAATCCCCTTCCGCTCGCTGTCACGTATGTCGCGGAATTTGCATTCCTCCCCGTTATAAATAATTTCTCCGGAATAATCGCCGTAGGGGTAAACCGCAGACAATATGTTCATCAGGGTGGATTTTCCGGCTCCGTTTTCGCCGCAAAGGGCGTGAACCTCGCCCCGCTCCACCGTAAGGTTTACATCGTCCAAAGCTTTTACCCCGGAAAATTCCTTCGTGATATGCTTCATTTCCAGGATGACATCAGCCATGCTACGCACCTCGCTCCTGTGGTATTAATAGGTTGAGCGACAGCTGTAAAACTGCCGCCCAAATTTTCAATCTTGAACGAATCAGGAAACATCGGATTCCTTATAATACTCGGAATCGATCAGCTCTTTCTGGATATTGTCCTTCGTAATTGCAACCGGTGTGCACAGATAGGACGGAACGACCAGCTTGCCGTTATTATAGGATTTGGTGTCGTTGATTTCCGGCTGCTTACCTTCCATCACGGCCTGAACCATGGTAACGCACTTTGACGCAAGCAGGCGGGTATCCTTAAAGACCGTCATGGTCTGTTTGCCGGACTTGATGTTCTTAATGGCCATTGTTTCAGCGTCCTGACCGGTAATGACAGGCCATTTTGTGCCTACCTTGTAGCCCGCGCCTTCCAGAGCGGCCGCAATCCCGTAGGAGATCCCGTCGAACGGACTCAAAACAACGTCAACATTTTTGCCGGTGCTGTAATAGCCGGACAAAATGTCTTCCATTCTTTTCTGAGCGCTTTCCTGTGACCAGCGAAGAGTACAGATTTTGTCGAAATCGGTCTGGCCGGAAACAACATTCAGCTTTCCGCTGTCAATATAAGGCTGAAGAACTTCCATAGCGCCGGTGTTGAGGAAGTGCGCGTTGTTGTCGTCGGGAGAACCCGCGAACAGTTCGATGTTGAAAGGACCCTTGCCTTCTTTCAGGCCCATTTTTTCTTCTATGTATTGGCCGATCAATGTGCCTACACCCTTGTTGTCAAAGGTTGCATAATAAGAAACCGCGTCGGTGTCCATCAGCAGGCGGTCGTATGCAATGACCGGAATGTTGTTTTTCTTTGCTTCCGCAAGGACATTTACCAGAGCGCTGGAATCGATGGAGGCGATTACCAGACACTTCGCGCCGCCCGTAATCATATTTTCGATCTGAGAAACCTGTGCCTGGACATCGTCTTCCGCATACTGCAGATCAACTGTGTAGCCCAGCTTTTCGAGCTGCTCTTTCATGTTGTTCCCGTCGCGGATCCAACGTTCGGAGGATTTGGTCGGCATTGCAACACCGACTTTTTGGCCGTTTGCCTCCGCGGAAGGCTGCGCTTCGTCGGAAGCAGCCGGCTGAGCATTGGCCGCCTGCGATGTGCTCGGCGCCGAGCCGCATGCTGCGGTTGCCAAAAGCATACACGCCGTAAGAACAATCGCCATCAATCTTTTAATCCTTTTCATTCTTCTCTCGCTCCTTACATGTTATTAATACAACTTTTTATAAAACCGCCATTTTTAGCGGAAATATAACAAATATACAGTTTCTATTCCTAACACGCGCTGTTTATATCTACAATATATACTAAAGATTTAAACTTGTCAATATGAATTTAATTATTTTTAAACATTACTTTGTTTATTTGTATGTACAAGTTGTACTGTAACAAGTTAAACTTGGTTGTTTCCAATTAAAATTATACTTTAATAAAGACGAGGACTCCGGATGAACGAAGCTGCTATAAAAGAGGAAATATGCTAAAAAAGGGCTTGTTCCGAACGCCAGTTATGGCGGTGCAAAACAAGCCCGACAGGACACAGATCACTTCTGTACACTTTTCCGGGACAGGCAGTCCGTTTCGCGCCAGAGTAAGCACTGGCTAACCTATGCTCAAAAAAGTCTTTTTATCCTTTAAGGGTCATCACTGTGTTCTAAATTCAAGTATTTTTTTAGAGCAAAAGCAGACTCATCACTGATGATATGTTCCATTTTACAGGCATCTGCGCTTGCCGTCGGTTCACTAACATTACAACACAAAATTAAAAATTGTTTTATAATCCGAAATTTAGCCGTAATGATTTCTCCTTGTTTGCGGCCCTCCTCAGTGAGTTGGATTTCGCCGCCCAAAGGCTTGATGACCAGCCCTTCTTCCTGCAACGTAGACACGGCGCTATGAACACTAGGCTTTGATACTCCTAAATATACAGCTATGTCAATTGAACGTACTAATTGAGTTCTTTCAGACAGCTTATATATAGCCTTTAGATACTCCTCCCGTGAAGGGCTAAGTTTTTTATCCGAATAACCACGCCTATTTTGTTGCACAGCAAACCCTCCATTTCAAACTTTAATGAAATGTGTATGGCTACCATACACATTGGCGCAATTATATGGCGTCTTTGCTTTTTAAGCAATCCTTATTCGCATTATCCTCAGATTGATTAACAAACAAATCTGTTTGTGGAAACATCGGATCACTATAAGGATAAAATGAAACCCAGCAGCATTGAGAATAAGAACTAAAAAACATTTGAAGCATACTTTGCTCAGCTTTAAGTTTTTGTTGATACTGCCGTTCGCCAGTCTCACTATTATCATACATATGTTGTTCTCTCTTTTTCTTTCTCATGTTAGTTCCTCCTAACTTAATTGTGTAAAAATATGTATGGTTGCCATACACTTACGCAGAATTTTTATTTTACTATATTTTCATCGAAGTTTTCAATCTTGCTTATCATTGATGAAAAGAAGCTTAACATAAACTCCAGTTCCTCTTCAGACGCATTCTGTAGTTCATCTTCCACCATACCGTTTAAAATATCATGGTAGTGCATATGATTTTTATGAGCTTTTTCCCCTTTTTCTGTTAGACTCAGTGAATATCTGGATAAATTCAACTCATCAACTTCCTTTTTAACTAGAGCCTTTCTCTCCAGCTTTTTGAGAATTTCGGAAGCAGCCCCTTTTGTTACTCCTAGAATATCCGCCAGGCCGCCCACATGAACGCATGGGTGCTCGGCTATTGCTTTTATTACATGGATTTCAGAGTGAAAAATAGGGACATCCGTTCCATAGTAACGTGTCTTTTTATCTAGCTCCATTAAAGCAAACGCCAAATCTAAAGATTCATATGCAATTTTATGTTTTGTGTTTTTAATCTTTTCCATATCATTAGTATATGGTTGCCATACACTTTTGTCAAGTCACTATTGGATATAATTTCGCATGAGGAAGGTCGCTTTGCTCTTATCTATATTTCGACTTCCGTTAAGGTTAAATTCAATTGGTGATCGTTAAAAAGATTAATCGGCCTGTGCATGATATGATTGATCGATAATCGACATCACATCATTGAGTTGGCTCAGCGAATCAAGGAACAACTCGACATCGCCATTTCCCCAGCGTCCAAATTTGCTCACATCTTTGCAAATGCCTTTTGGATCGATAACATCTCCGAATGGCATATTCACTGATTCCCCTGTATTTCACTTGATTAACAATTCTCAATAATAAAATTCGCTGTTTGTTCTGGACTTCTCTTTGACACGTCTACTTTAACCGTGCTTAATAATTCATAAAGAGGAATGCGTTCTACGCTTTTACGGATGATATCCTCCGCTCGAATACCCGCATCCACATCCTTGCCTAACCGAGCTTGCAGCGTCTGCTTATCACAGACCAGAGATATCAGGTGAACACGGAATCCCGTCGTATCAAGACGTGAAAGAATCTCGTCAATAATACCTTGCTCATGCATAACCCAGTAAAACACAATATTTTCAAAGGCAGAGCATTTCATAAAGCTGTTTAAGAGAAAGCAGATATTTCCCATCACCATTTGCTTCGTCTCATCAGTCACTTGAAATGGATGCATGTCCCAGCACCAGTCCCCATCAAGGAATACACTGTTGTTCAACTTGGATTTTATTATGCGGCAGGTGGTCGTTTTACCGACTCCCATCGTACCACCGATCAAATAAATATCTTTCATAACAACTCTGTATGCCAGCGCTCCTTTGTCAAATAATTCGTATGTCCTGTTCTGGTTTCTCTCAAAAGTGAAACAGGCACCTTATCACACGTATGATGATAAAGAAACCCCAGCTTTTCCTGCACTCGTTTTGACTTTGCATTGCCGTCATAATACCCGCACCAGATGATGTTCATTCCCAAATCTTCAAATCCGTGACGAAGCAGCTCTTTGGCTGCTTCAGGAATCAGCCCTTGCCCCCAGAACCTTTTTCCGATCCAGTAACCAAGTTCGCATTCATCCTCTTTGTCCGTCATATCCGTGTGACCGTTAAGCTTCAACTCAATACAGCCAATCGCCGCAGGAACCTTTTTCAAACAAACGGCATAACATTCCTGCCCATTAAAATATTCCTTTATCACAGAACGACTTTCTTCAACACTTTTATGGGACGGCCACCCGGCAATGGGGCCAATGTCCGGATCCTTTGCATATTCGTATAAACTTTCGGCATCCGTTTCTTGCCAAGGTCGTAATATCAATCGCTTTGTTTGCAGTTCCATAACCTCGCAACCTTTCTATAAACCATTAAATACACTGACTGAATTGGATATTTAAATGATTGTCTCTCAGCATCTATCCCGTTCACACAAACCTCGCCGAATCCAAAAAACATCAATCCCGTACACTCGCTAAGCCCCAAAAAGCCGGAACATCTACCCTGTCCTATCGCGAAAGGCCGACATCAATCCTGTACACTCGTGAACAGAAATTTTCGTGGTTGCCTTATTCCCATGCGCAGGTAAAATTCCGTTTTGAGTGGCCGAATCGAAAATTCAAAGATCACAGAAGCGGCTTATCTACTGGCTTTTCGGCCTTTCACTTCTCCACCCTCGACATCAACACCACGCACTCAACGTGCGCCGTCCTGGGGAACATGTCTACGGGTGTAACGGCCTTGGGCTCGTAGCCCTTCTGCGCGAACAGCTTCAGGTCGCGCGCAAGGGTGGCGGGATCGCAGGAAACATAGACGACGCGCTGCGGCGCCATGGCGGCGACGGTATCGATCAGGGAAGCGTCACAGCCCTTGCGCGGGGGGTCGAGGACCACCACGTCGGGGCGGGTCCCGCGGTTTTTCAGCATCGACGCGGCTTTCGCGGCGTCCGCGCAAAGAAACTCCGCGTTGGTGATTCCGTTCAGCTCCGCGTTCTTTTTCGCGTCCTGCACCGCCTGCTCAATGATCTCCACACCGATGACATGCGCGGCATGTTTCGCCATGGAAAGACCAATGGTGCCGGTCCCGCAGTAAAGGTCCAGCAGGGTTTCCTTTCCGGTCAGGCCGGCATATTCGCCCGCAAGCGTATAGAGCCGTTCCGCCTGGTCGCGGTTGACCTGATAAAACGACATGGGAGAAA
>UREO01000132.1 GCA_900546895.1 uncultured Oscillospiraceae bacterium | reverse complement strand
CGTCACCGTGCCGTTGCCGCTGTAGGAAATATCCAGCATCATATTCTCCGGATAGACCGCGAACGGCTCCACCGTCTTGCTGTTGCCGAAATTGAGCAGGTATACGGCGGAGGTCATCGCTCCGTCCTTCGCGCCCACCGCGGCGACCGCCGCTTTTGTGCCGTCCGCGCTCAGCGCGACGGCGGTGGGATAGTAATCGGAAAACCAGTAGTGGAACAGGACCTTGCCGTCGGCGGCGTAAGCCGTAAGGCATCCCAAATATCCGTCCGCCTGCGTAATCAGCGCGTAACGGCCGTTTGCCGCCAGCGCCCCGGCGAGGATGTTCTGCTGTCCCTCCTCTTTCACAAGCGTTTTGCTCTGGCTTTCCACCCGATAGCCCTTTCCCCCGAGATTATAGATCAGGATCCGGTTGCCGCCGATCTTTATAACAGGCCGGGAAAAGCTGTGCTGGCGGCTTACGACGGCCTTTGCTGTGGAATTCAGCACCGTCAGCGCGGTATCGCTGACGACGACCGCCTCTTTATTCATCGACTGGAAATTGCCCTTTGAAACGGAGCTCCCCACAAGCTTGGAGGGGAAGCCGTCGCCGATTCCCATACCGACCACGCTGTTCTGCACCCATTCCAGTACGTTTGACGGGGTCAGATTATAGCGGTTGAACCAGATCAGTATAGAAAACACGCAAAGAATCAGGATCAGAATAATTTTATACACCCAGCGCGGGACGCGGCTTTCCCTCCGTTCACGGCGCTTTTTTCTGCGCTTTTCCATCCTTTGCTGGTATTTGGCTGTGTCTATCTCGGTTGTGTCGAACCGCTGCCCCCTGTCGCTCATGTTATTTCACATCCTCATAAAAAACACGGTTTAAAAACAGTCCGTAAGGCGGCGCGGTGGGCCCGGCCGCGTTGCGGTCCTTCTCTTCAAGAATCCGTTCCACATCCCGCGGCTCCAGCTTGCCCTGCGCCACACGCAGAAGCGTACCGACCATAATCCGTACCATATTATATAAAAAACCGTCCGCCGCCACGGTAAAGGTGACGAGGTCTCCCTCTCTTTTCACCCCCGCTTTGGTGACGGTACGCGTCATATTGCCTCGTTCGCGCGCATCCATTGTGCAGAACGAGGTGAAGTCATGCGTGCCCGCAAAAAAGCCGGCGGCTTCGTTCAGGCGCGTTTCGTCCAGGCTGTACCAGTAGTGCAGCGCGCGGCGGTTCAGGAAGGGGTCCCGGACCGGATGGTTCCAGATCTGATAAATATATTCCTTGCCCTTGCAGGAATAGCGCGCGTGAAAATCGGGGGATACCTCCCGGCAGCCCAGCACCGCGATGTCCTCCGGCAGAAAATGGTTCAGCGCGCCGACCAGACGCTCACAGGGAATGGAATGCTCCGTTTTCAGGCTGACGCAGTACCGGCGGGCGTGTACAAACGAATCCGTACGGCTGCAGCCCTTGATGTCCGGACTTTCCCCAATCACCCGGAAAAGCGACTCCTGAAAAACCTGCTGTACAGAAACGGCGTTCTTCTGAATCTGCCAGCCGTGGTACTGGGAGCCGTCGTAACAAATGGTCAGCAGAAGATTTCTCATTGTGCCGCTCCTTTCTATAAACAGTTCGGTTTCTTTCTCAATGCAGGGACGCCGGAAAATAGATCCCGCAGAAAATCACCGCGGCGCAGACAACAAGCGTCAGCGCGGCCGCGACCGCGTCCAGGCCGGACACATGCAGAACCTTCATTTTCGTGCGGCCTTCCCCTCCGTGGTAGCAGCGGCACTCCATCGCCATAGCAAGGTCGTAAGCCCGCCGGAAGGAGGAAACAAACAGCGGAATCAGTACGGGAATCAGCGCCCGGATTCTCTGCATCAGGCCGCCGCTTTCCATATCGGCACCGCGCGCCTTCTGCGCGCTCATGATTTTATCGGTCTCTTCCAAAAGCGTCGGCACAAACCGGAGCGCGATCGTCATCATCATGGCGATCTCATGCACCTTGACGTGAAACAGCTTCAAGGGCTTCATAATCCGTTCCAGCGCGTCGGTCAGCTCCGTGGGGGACGTGGTAAAGGTCAGAACAGAGCTGAAAAGAATCAGGCTGACAATGCGGATGGTAATAAAAACGGCATTGGCTACGCCGCCGGAAGTAATCTGAACAAAGCCCCAGCTCCACAGGACCCGGCCGCCGCCGTAAAACAGGTTCAGCACGGAAGTGAAGATCACCACGAACAAAATGGCCTTCAGGCTTTTAAAATACTGTTTCAGAGGAACGCCCGACAGGAGCAGTACCCCCAGAATCAGCGCCGACATGGTGAGCAGGCCCTCAAAATTTGAGGCTACAAAAATAAAAACGATATAAACGAAGGTAATGACGATTTTCACGCGCGGGTCAAGGCGGTGAATAAAGGACTTTCCGGGAAAATACTGCCCGAGCGTAATATCTCTAACCATGCTTCCTGCTCCCCCTTTCCAAGAGCGGCATCAGCTGCCGCAGTGCCTGTTCAATCGTCAGGACGGTGGTAACAGGGTAGCCCTTTGCTTTTAAAACAGCCATGATTTTCGTAATCTGCGGCACGCGCAGGCCCATGGTTTCCAGCTCCGTGTCGCGCGCGAACACCTTTTCCGTTTCTTCGAACATGGAAACCTTGCCAGAATTCATCACCAGAACACGGTCCGCGGTGCGGGCGATATCCTCCATGCTGTGGGACACCAGCAGAATCGTGTTATGCCTGACCTCGTGGTAGCTGACGATCTGGCTTAAAAGCACGTCGCGCCCGCGGGGATCAAGCCCCGCCGTAGGCTCGTCCAGAATCAAAACTTCCGGGTCCATGGCAATGACGCCCGCGATGGCGGCGCGCCGTTTTTCCCCGCCCGAAAGCTCAAACGGGCTTTTTTTAAGCAGTTCCCCGCTCAGGCCCACAAAATCCGCGGCCCAGCGCGCGCGCTTGAGGATTTCATCCTGATCAAGCCCCATGTTGCCCGGGCCGAACGAAATATCCTTCAAGACGGTTTCCTCAAAAAGCTGATGCTCCGGATACTGAAAGACCATGCCGACCTGAAAGCGCACGGAGCGGATTTTTTTCGGCTCCGCCCAGATATCCTTCCCGTTGAGCAGCACGGTGCCGGAAGTGGGGCGCAGCAGGCCGTTGAGCTGTTGAATAAAGGTGGATTTTCCGGAGCCGGTGTGCCCGATGACCCCGATGAATTCGCCGGGTTCGATGGAGATGTTCGCGTTGTCCACCGCCGTCTTGCGAAACGGGGTTCCCTCCCCGTAGGTATAGGTCAGATTCTTTGTCTCAATGATCGGCATACGTTTCTCCTAAAGATGCTTTATTTAAAAGCGGCTCAAGCGCCGCGACACATTCCTCAATGGTCAGCGCGCAGTCCGGCAGGTCAAACCCGCCCGCTTTCAGACGATAAATCAGTTCGGTAGCCTGCGGCACGTCCAGCTGATGCTTCTTGAGCAGCTCCACCTGGGAAAAAACCTGCTGTGGAGTCCCTTCGGTCAGAATGTTGCCGCTGTCCATTACAATTACACGGTCGGCCTGTACGGCCTCATCCATATAATGCGTAATCAGGACAATGGTGATCCCCTGTTCCTCATTCAGCTTATGAATGGTATTGAGGACCTCGGTGCGCCCGCGGGGGTCGAGCATCGCGGTGGGCTCGTCCAGCACAATGCAGTCCGGCTGCATTGCGATGATGCCCGCAATGGCGATGCGCTGCTTCTGCCCGCCGGAAAGCTTGTACGGAGCATTCAGCCGGTAGTCGTACATTTCCACCGCCTTCAGCGCGTCGTCCACCCTCCTGCGGATGTCAGCGGGCGGCACGCCCAGATTTTCCGGGCCGAACGCCACGTCCTCCTCAACAATACTCGCGACAAGCTGGTTGTCCGGGTTTTGCAGCACCAGGCCGACGCGGCGGCGGATTTCATAGAGCACGCTCTCGTCCATCGTATCCATATTGTCCACATACACCTTGCCGCCGCTGGGCAGCAGCATAGCGTTGAAGGTTTTGGCGATGGTGGATTTTCCGGAACCGTTATGGCCCAGAAGGGCTACAAATTCGCCTTTTCGGATCCCGAGCGACACGCCCTTCAGGACCTCGTGCTGTACTTCGGTTTCCGGCTCGTCATAGCTGAAGGAGATGTCGTCCGCTTTGATATAATCCATTTTTGTACCTACCTGTTTATCGTTCATTTACTTTCCCATATCGCGGTGCTGCCGCAGGGCAGCACCAGCCCGCTCCCGGTCACCGGCAGTCCGATTTCGTCGGAAGAAACGCGGCCGCCGAATTTTTTCTGAATCAGCACGCCCAGAAGATATTCCATCACCGCCGGGGACAGCCCCGTCGTATAAGAATTCAGGATAAAGAACAGCGGATGCTCCGAAAGAATCGGCACGCACATTTCCACCAGCGGATAAAGCTGTTCCTCCAGCTTCCACACCTCGCCGCCCGGGCCGCGCCCGTAGGACGGAGGGTCCATAATAATCCCGTCGTAGGTGTTGCCGCGGCGCTGTTCCCGCTGCACAAATTTCACGCAGTCGTCCACCAGCCAGCGGACCGGTCTGGACTCCAGCCCGGACGCGGCGGCGTTTTCCTTTGCCCAGGCGACCATGCCCTTCGACGCGTCCACATGGCAGACCTGCGCACCTGCTTTCAGGCAGGCCAGTGTCGCCGCGCCGGTATAGCCAAACAGGTTCAGCACCTTCAGCGGCCGGTTCGCCTCCGCGATTTTTTCCATTGCGAAGTCCCAGTTCACAGCCTGCTCCGGGAAAATGCCCGTGTGCTTGAAGCCCATGGTTTTCAGCTGAAAGGTCAGTTCCCCATAGCTGATTTTCCACATGGGCGGCACTTTTTTCAGCTCCTGCCAGTTTCCGCCCCCGGCGGAGGAACGCAGATAGCGCGCGTGCGCCGAATTCCACAGGGGATGCTTCTTCGGCGTATTCCAAATGATCTGCGGGTCGGGCCGGATGAGGACGATGCCGCCCCAGCGCTCCAGCCTTTCCCCCGCAGACGTATCCAGCAGTTCGTAATCCTTCCAGTTTGCAATTCTCAATTTGTTCCCTACTCTTATCTTACAGCATTTCCTGCCCGGCCGCTCTGTTTCGCGGCCCGGGGAAACGTCTGAGTAAATTCATTTATTTGATACGAAGCCCGTTGATCCGGCTCTTACGCCAGCCTGTCGCGCACGGTATCGGCCACGGAGTTGGCCAGCACGCTGATATATTCGGGGTCCTCTCCCTCGATCATAACGCGGAGCAGCGGCTCCGTGCCGGAAGGCCGGACAATGATGCGCCCGCTGTCCCCCAGCTTCTGCTTCGCTTTTTCGATGGCGTCCTTTACCTTGTCATCGGTGTAGAAACGCAGCTTGCCTTCCGCGCTGACCTCCACATTGACGATGATCTGCGGATACCGCGTCATCAGGGTGGCAAGGCTGGAAAGCTTCGCCCCTCTGCGGTGGACGATGCTCAGCAGCTGCGCGGCTGTCATCTCGCCGTCGCCGGTGGTGGCAAAGTCGAGGAAAATAATATGCCCGCTCTGCTCGCCGCCGAAGTTATAGCCCTCCAGCAGCATTTCTTCCAGCACATAGCGGTCGCCGACCTTGGTGGCGGCGAATTTGATACCGTTGTCGTCACAGAAACGGTTAAAGCCCATGTTGGTCATAATGGTTCCGACTACGGTGTTTTTGCCGAGCTTTCCGCGGCTTTTCAGATCCGCGGCGCAGATGGCCATCAGAAAATCGCCGTCCACCAGCTGTCCCTTATCGTCAACCGCAAGACAGCGGTCCGCGTCGCCGTCAAAGGCAACGCCAGCGTCAAGATGATTCTCCTTGACGAAGGACATCAGGCTCTCCATATGGGTGGAGCCGCAGTTCTCATTGACATTGACCCCGTCCGGACGGTCCGCCAGCATATGGCATTCCGCGCCCAGCTCGGTAAACAGCTTTTCCGCCGTGCGGCTTGCCGCTCCGTTCGCGCAGTCGATGCCGATGCGCATACCGTCGAGCGAAAAGGGAACCGTACTCTTGATATGGTCAATGTAGTCGCGCGCCGCGTTTTCCGCGCGGGAAACGCTCCCCACATTTCCGCCGACCGGGCAGTCCGGCTTCTGTGCGTGGTCGAGCACGATCGCTTCGATCTGTTCCTCCAGCGCGTCCGGCAGCTTGTAGCCGTCGCCGCTGAAAATTTTAATTCCGTTGAATTCACAGGGGTTGTGGCTGGCGGTCAGCATTACGCCCGCGTCTGCCTTGTATTTTCCGACCAGAAACGCAACCGCCGGGGTCGGGATGACGCCGAGCTGCACTACGTTTGCCCCGACGGAGCAAAGACCGGCCGTCAGAGCGTTTTCCAGCATATCGGAGGAAAGGCGGGTATCCTTTCCGATCAGGATTTTCGGATGTCTGTGGTTGCCGTCCGTCAGCACCATCGCCGCGGCGCGGCCGATATTCATAGCCATTTCACAGGTCAGCTCGCTGTTCGCGATTCCTCTGACACCGTCCGTACCAAAAAGTCTTCCCATTATAAGCAACTCCTAATATGGTTTTATGTTGATTTCAGAACAGTTTTTGCTGACTGTCCTCCTGCCCCGGCGGGGTCAGGCCAAGGTGCAGGTACGCCGCGTGAGTGGCGCAGCGCCCGCGGGGGGTGCGGCTCAAAAAGCCGATCTGCATCAAATAGGGTTCATAGATATCCTCAATGGTCACGGCTTCCTCACCGATGGCGGCGGCAAGCGTTTCCAGCCCGACCGGCCCGCCGTTGTAAAAGCGGATCAATGTGCTCAGCATCCGCCGGTCGTTCGCGTCCAGCCCGATTTCGTCGATTTCCAGCCGGTCAAGGCCGACCTTCGCCGAATGAAAGGTAATGACGCCGTCGCTGATGATCTGTGCGAAATCGCGCACACGCTTTAAAAGCCGGTTGGCAATTCGCGGCGTGCCGCGCGAGCGCAAAGCGATTTCCAGCGCGCCGTCCGCCTCGATCGGGATTTCCAGTATTTTTGCGCTGCGGATCACAATCCGGGCAAGCTCCTGCGGGGAATACATCTCCAGCCGGAGCACGACGCCGAACCGGTCGCGCAGAGGCGCGGAAAGCTGCCCGGCGCGGGTGGTCGCCCCGACCAGCGTGAATTTCGGCAGCGGCAGATGATACGAAGCCGCCATCTGGCCTTTGCCCGTAATAATATCCAGCGCGTAGTCCTCCATGGCCGGGTACAGGATTTCCTCCACGCTGCGGGAAAGGCGATGCACCTCGTCGATGAACAAAACGTCGCCCGGATTCAGGTTGGTCAGCAGCGCCGCCAGATCGCCCGGCTTTTCGATCGCGGGGCCGGACGTGATGCGCAGGTTGACATTCAGCACGTTCGCGATGATTCCGGCAAGCGTCGTCTTGCCGAGCCCCGGCGGGCCGTAGAGCAGAACATGGTCCAGCGACTCCTTGCGCTGCTTTGCCGCTTCAATAAAGACGGAAAGATTCTCTTTTACCTTATCCTGTCCAATATATTCCGAAAGCACCTTCGGCCGGAGCGGGTTTTCCACTTCGGCGTCCTCCGGCGCGTACTCCGGGGCTACCATACGGTTTTCAAAATCATAGTCGTTTGTATTGTCTTCGTAATTCAACTTCCGGTTCTCCCTCCTTCTGCATTTCGGGGATTCCCTTATTTTCATTCGCTCTTTTGTATTCCTTCTTTTATAGTCCCTGTTTGTGTTATACTGATCTTCTATTCCGTAAAAAAATTATTTTATGCCGCCGCCCATCGCTTTGAGCGACTGACGGATGAGCTCCTCCACCGGCAGGGCGCTGTCAAAGCGTCCGACCACCGCCGCGGCATCCGTGGGCGAATAGCCGAGCACTGTCAGCGCGTTGACCGCTGCGGCCGCGTTGGATGAGGCGGAAACGATTCCCGCGGGGACAAACGCCGCCCCGCCGGTCTGCATTCCCTTTACCTTATCTTTCAGCTCCAGCGTGATGCGCTGCGCGAGCTTTGCGCCCACCCCGCTCGCGCGGGTAAGGGTCTTGCTGTCCCCGGTCTGTCTCATATACACATCTGACGCTGCCGACGAATTAGAC
>UREO01000131.1 GCA_900546895.1 uncultured Oscillospiraceae bacterium | reverse complement strand
CCGTCTAATTCGTCGGCAGCGTCAGATGTGTATAAGAGACAGTTATTATATTGCATGAATAATCCTCATCTAATAGTAATATTTTTCGACTTTTTTGCCGAGCTGCTGCACAAGGGTGCAGAGCTCCTCGATCAGCTTGATCTTGATGCTCAGGTCGGCCGGGAGACCGGGGTTCTGGTGGGCGGGGTTGATCGCCCTGCCGATATAAACCTTCAGGTCGGTACAGTCCTCCAAAAGAAGCCTGGCGAGCATCGCCGCGCCGTTCGGCTGGTCCAGAACATGAAAATAGTAGGAGTCGGTCTGGTGGGAAAGGTAGTCCTTCAGGATTTCCACCGTCCGGCTGAGAGTCAGGACGCCCTCGGTCACAAGGTCGATCCCCTCTATTTTTCCGGTGGGCGGAATATCCGGGTCCGTGTAATGAATCGTGGTCTCGATCTTCCGGTTCAACACTCTGGATACGATATTGGCGCTGGTTCCCCCGCAAACCACCCTCTTCCCCGGGGAGGTCATAAAATCATGGACGATTCCGGCATCGTCCTCCCTGCGGACAGGCGGACCGGAAAGAAGGCTGACCATACAGCGCGGGGTGACTTTTAAAATCAGATCGGTGGAATCGTCCCCCGGCTTTCCCAGATAAAGCTCGTTGACGGCCTGCGACAGCGAAACCGCAAGCCGCGGCGCGGACGTTTCCTTTAGGGTCGTCTTGGCAAGCCATGCGGAGACATTTTCCCAGTTCCAGCCGAAATTGAGCGCCTGGCCCACGCCGGCATAGACAATGCCGTCGCTGACAAGGGCGATCACATCTCCGGGGCAGACGGAAAAATGGCTTTCCGTTACAGTCTTTCCGGCACACTCTTTGATTTCCGAGCAGTCCTCCAGATCGATGATCCTTCCGTTTCGTACAAAAATGCAGGGAGGATTGTCAAACTCCACCAAAGAGACGTCGCCGTCGTCGGACACCCGGATGACACTGAAGGTAGAGTAGGCCAGCTTGCGGATATTGCAGACCGGCAGCGTTTTGGCGATGGTCTCGACCGCCTCCACCAGGGTCGCTCCCTCCTCCAGCATAGTGGAAATAATACTGCTGGTCAGAGTGGAAAGGATGTTGGCTTTTACCCCGCTGCCCAGCCCGTCGGCCAGAACCGCGATGGTGGCGTCCTTTGTACGCGAAACGATTACCTTATCCCCGCACAGTTCTTCGCCGTATTTATTCAGACTTCGATACGCGGTGTCAACATGCATTTTCATTGTTCATCACCGTCAAGCACAATCATATTTTTCAGCTTGGTCAGCGTGACCTTTGTCTCCGCCGTCGTTTCCCCGAGCAGGCTCGCAATCTGCTGTGCGGCAATCATTTGTTTGTCAATGACCTTCTGGGCCATCTCCATGGTTTCGCTGCGGAGCTTATACTTGCTTTCCAGCTCCGCTTCCTCACGGGTAATATCCTTGTAAATCCCCATGGCAATGTTTTGCTTCGCGATATACACAATGACCTGCATCGTGGTAATCCCATAATCCCGGAAATGCACCTTTTTGTCCGGCAGGGACTGTCTAGCATCAAAAACATACTGAAAATCGGAGCAGTCCATAATCTCGTAAATACATTTCTGCAGCGCCTCGTGGCGGGAAATCTGAAACGCCTTCTCCGCAGCGGTGTTGAATTCAATAATATTCAGGTCTTTGTCAACAATAATGGTGATATTGGGCGTTTCGGTCAGCACACAGTTGGAAAGCGATTCGGCGCGTTCCTTCATGTACGGCATACACATGGTCAGCTCGGCCTTGTTCTGGTAAACGGCAATCGCCTTGTCCCGGCAGGTCGGATAGCCGCAGGAACCGCAGTTGAGCTCATCCTCCGGCGACTCCTTGCCGATTTTTGCCAAAATCATGCGGATCGTCGCTTCATCGGGAATCTCTTCCCGCACGGAACAGTCCACAAACTGCATTCCCATGGGAATCTGCTCCGGCAGATCGGGATATTCGCCGGCGTCTTCATCCGCGTATTTTCTGACCTTTATGGAAGAGGAGAAACGCGAAGCCGCGTCCCTGTTGGAAATAGGACCGTTGACGCAGCCGTCCCTGCACATATTGATCTCCAGGAAGCAATGCCGCAGATCGCCGCGTTCCAGCGCTTTGCAAAGGTCAATGCATTCCGCGGGACCGCTTACGCTGAGCATCTTCCAGTCGTCCGTATCGCCCATGGAGCGAAGGGAAGCGATAATTCCGTCCGTTACCGGATACATCCGCAGGATTCGCGAGCTTGGGTTGAGAAAGGATGCCGGCTGCGCTTCCTGAATAGAAATATGTTCTTCCTCCATCCATCTGGCCAGATCGTCAAAGGTAATCACGGCGTCCACATCATTGTTGTGGCGGATATCGGCGGCCTCGCCGATCTTTGCGATGCATGGGCCTACGAATACGACGCGGGTACCGTATCCAAAGGTCTTTTTCAGCAGCCTGGCGTGCGCGATCATCGGAGAAACCACAGGCGCCATCTGGCCGATCAGAGACGGATAATAATGCTCGATCAACCTGTTTGCCGAAGGACAGCAGGTGGTAATCATATTTTCCATGCGGTTTTCCTGCATCAGCCGGTGGTACTCCGCCGTCACATAAGCAGCCCCCATGCTTGTTTCGGCTACGCCGTAAAAGCCCAGAGCTTTCACGGCCCCCGCAAACTTTCGCACATTGTCAAAATCAAAGGAACCCACGTAGGACGGGGCCACGGAAAGAATGACCCGGATCCCCTTCCCGATCATTTCCCTGACAGCCGCAGCACCGCTGTTCAGCGTCTTTGCATTCTGCGGGCACTGCTCCAGGCAGGTTCCGCATAAAATACAGTTGCGCTCAATAATCTGCGCCTGTGCATGTTCCACTTTAATGGATTTAACCGGGCAAACCTTTACGCACTTATAACAGTTTTTACAGTTTGCCGCCTTTAAACCGATAATCCCCATTTTATGTCCCCACTTCCGCTTTACTCAGTTACTTGATTCTCGGCACAATTTCATAGTTAAAAAATGTTTCCGCTTCGGAGGGAGTAACATTGAAGCGCTCTTCGTCCGCACAGATGCACACGCCGTTCTTGGAGCATTCCCCCATACAGAACGAACCCTTGAGCGTAACTTTGTCCTCCAGATGATAAAACGATATCATCCTTTCAAAAATTTTGATGACGTCGCGCGAACCCTTCAGATGACAGGAACTTCCTATACAAATCGTGATTTCCAAAGTCGCCATCCCTCTCACTCATCATTTGTTAATTTTTTAACATATAATTTACAGCATTTCCGGTTAATTTTGCAGCAAGTTTTAGTTTCTCCGCAAACTGAAATGGAATTGCCGTAGTGCGCTTCAGGTACTTTCACAGCCAATTTCGGACAAAGGGTCTTATAAGGAAAGATATTGCAGGTTATCTTTATTATAAAGTTTTTCAAGGCTAATTTCAATACGATTCTCGCATTTACAGCCCTTCCCATAAAAAAGCAGGCGCGCCGTGCGGCGCGCCCAAAAGCTGTATTTGCGTTCAGCTTATTCCAGATTCAGTTTCTTTTTCAGCATCCAGTTGGTCAGAAAATAATATGCCGCTCCGAACACAAGCGCATAGATCAGCAGTGACAGCAATAAATACTGAGTTGCCAAAATTTGATCGGAATGAGCCGCTTCCTGGACCCAATTGAGATAGCCTCCTCCGAAGGAAGTCAGCAAAATGGAGATGACGATCTGTTCAATCACGCCGAAACCCAGAAAAGTGCCGATGCTGAGCAGAATCTTATGTTTGGAGCTCATGTTGCCCACCGTGATGGAAGCATAGATCGTAAGAACCTGACCAAGAACACCGACAACCACCAGCAGCAGACTTTCCAAAAGAACCATATAAGCCCCGGGACCTACCCTGTTTAAGAAATCCAGACAAGCCGCGAAAAACTCCTGAAGGGACGCAATAGTATTTTGGTTTACGGCCAGCACAAAAATGGACACCATCGATACGAGTACGCTCAGAACCGTCCACATCAGGGAGACGATCATTTTACAGTCGATATGGCTGTGAATCTTCACCGGCAGCGTAAAGGACAAATAGCCCTCGTCAGCCAGCAGATTTTTGTTGTAGCGCTGAATGGTGACCACCAGCGTCATGACGCAGATGCCGATGATGATGACCCCGAAAACCGTTGCGGAAATGATCTGTGGAATTCTCAGATAGTCGGCGTTTACCGCGATAAAGAATTTATTCAACAGCGCGAAAACGATCAGAAGCGCATACATTGGCAGAAAAATTCTGGCCGTCGCCTGTATTTCATATTTCAAAAGTTTTCTCAGCATTTAAATACCTCCCTGAACAGCGCATCCACGCTCTTATTCTCTTTTTCACGGATGTCGTCGACCGTGGAAGTCAGCACGATGTTGCCCTGATTGATAAAGACGACCTCATCCAGTACCTTTTCAACGTCTGCAATCAAGTGGGTGGAGATTACGATGGTAGCTTCGTCGCTGTAATTGCTGATGATCGTGTCGAGAATGTAATCCCTTGCCGCAGGGTCCACCCCGCCGATCGGCTCATCCAGCAGATACAGCTTTGCCTCGCGGCTCATGACCAGAATCAGCTGTACCTTCTCCTTTGTGCCTTTGCTCATCGTTTTCAGTCTTTGAGCGGGGTCTACACCGAGGCGACCGAGCATATCATACGCCTTCTGCTTATTAAAATCCTCATAAAAATCGGCAAAAAAATTGATCATACTGTTGGCATTCATCCAGTCGTTCAGGTAGGTCCGCTCCGGAAGATAAGAAACAATCTTCTTTGTTTCTATGCCCGGCTCCATCCCGTCGATTAGAATTTTGCCGCTGGTCGGTGTAATAAGGCCGTTGGCCAGCTTGATCATGGTGCTTTTTCCACTGCCGTTCGGACCTAGCAAACCGACAATCCTGCCTTTGGGTACGGCTAGATTGATCGAATTCAGTGCCAGACATCCGGGAAAAAATTTCACCAGATTTTGGCATTCCAAAATATTCTCCATTATTTTTCCTCCTTTGATATCCTCTCAAGCAGAGAAATCGTCTGCTGCCTATCATAGCCTAGATTGCCCATGTTTTCTATAAATTCTTTAATCAGTCCCTGAGCCAGACTGTTTTTCGTCTGCATAATGCGCTCCACATCCTCTGTTACAAACCTGCCGCTGGTACGCTGCGAATATAATAAGCCGTCATTCTCAAGCTGTGCCAGCGCGCGCTGCATCGTATTCGGGTTGACAGAAGCCTCTCCGGCCATGTCGCGGACCGACGGCAGCTTTGATCCGGCAGGATAAACACCCGATACGATCAAAAGCTCTATCTGTTCGATCAGCTGTGCATAAATCGGTCTGTCGGATTTTAAGTTCCAAGCCATGGATCCACCTCCGTTCTGTATTATTGTACTAATGGCTTAATACAATAATACATCATATTTTCAATTTGTCAATAGCTTTTCAAAAAAACAAAAGAAAAACGCCGGAAGCTTCCTTCCGGCGCACAAGCAGTCAGCAGGCTGCAACTGTAACTGCAACAATTCCATTGCAGTTTGCGAAACAACTGGAAATGCTGTAAATATATGATTTAAATTTATTTTCCGTGTACGGAAGACGTCCCTTTTTCACAAAGATAGGTACTTTCCAGATCCGAAAGGTGCAGCTTCACGGCGATAGGATATTTCTGCCACGCCAGACCAATGGAAAAGCTTCCGCCCCGGACGGATTCGTCAAAGCCGCCCATGTGCCACCGGATAGCGATCGCTTCACTCGTTTTGAGGCGCATAAACCGCTCGATCAGGAAGACCGATTTTTCCCCGTGGCCGTACGGATAACTGTCCTCTATCGTATAGTACGGTCGCTTTTCCCACGCGCCGGTCTCTTCGTTTTTCACATTGCGGGTGCTCTCTTTATAAAACTGAGCCTTGCAGACGTCGTGCAGAAGCCCGCAGATGGCAAAGCTTTCTTCACTGTCCGTCTCCGCGTTGAAGTGTCTGTCCATCATCACCCGGTATACGCTGACACTGTGCTGAACAAGTCCGCCCAGACAGGCGCAATGAAATTTCGTGCTTGCGGGCGCGGTAAAAAAGTCGGTGGTCTTCAGCCATTCCAGCAGCTCCGCACTCCCCGCCCTCGTGATTTTGGATATGTATATTTTTTCAAAGTCCTCTTTGTATCCCATAACAAATGCCCCCATCCCTATGATATTTTCTTATTATATCATAGATACAAGGGCATTCCTAGACCTTGTTACAGCATTTCCAGTTGATTCTGCAACAATTTTGCGTTTTTCAAACGGAAATGGAATTGCTGTAGCAATTAAAAAATCAAACTTCTCAGAATTTGCGGGCAAAGATATCGCTGTGTTCGATCAGGCTTTCCACCGTGTCAAAGCCAAGCCGGTGCAGCAGTTCGATTACATAAGGGTTGTCTATCGGGGTCTGATAGACGGCTTCCTGGCCGTACTGGTTCACGTTTTCGCGGCCCTCCTCGCGGGGGATCAACGCCTTTGGCCCGCCGACACAGCCCCCGACACAACCCATACCCTCCAGAAAGTTTGCGTCGATTTTTCCTGCCAACAGGTCGTTGATCATCGCCTTGCAGGCGGGGACCCCGTCGGCCTGATGGGCGCGGACGGTGATTTTCCGGTCGGGGCTCAAGCGTTTGGACGTCCTCTGGACCGCCTCGCTGACACCGCCGCTTCTGGCGTAAATTCTTCCCGCGCGCGACGAGTGGTCGCGTTCATCCTCCGGCAGCGCGGCAAGATCCAGCTTTGCGAATTCAAAAACATCCTGTACTTCCTGAAAGGTCAGAACAAAGTCCGTGGAAGCCGAAACATCCGGCTCGCGCGCTTCGGCCTTTTTGGCGATGCAGGGCCCGATAAAGACGGTAAGCGCATCCGGATGAATAGCTTTAATGGCACGCCCGCAGGCGACCATGGGAGAAACCGCACCGGGCACATGGGGCATCAGCTCATGGTACACCTTGCGGATCATGGCAATCCACATGGGGCAGCAGCAGCTGGTAAGCTGAAAGTCGGTTTCCTTAACGATATTTTTATTAAATTCCAGTGCCTCTTTCAGGGTAAGGATGTCCGCAAAAAGGGCAACCTCGACCATACCGGCAAACCCGAGCATTTTAAAGGCGGTACGCAGCTTTCCGGGAGTCACGTCTTTGCTGAACTGGCTGATAAAGGCGGGGGCAATCATTGCGTAGACAGGGGCCTTCGCTTCATGTACGGCGGCAAGCGCGGGCAGAATGTCGCGGCTGGCCGTCAGCTTTTTTGTCCGGCAGCTCTCAATGCACTCGGAGCAGCCGACGCACAAATCTTTCTTGATTTGAACATTTCCCTTTTCATCCCTGTAAAGGGCGTCAAAAAGGCATTTCCCCTCGCAGGGCGCCTGCCCGCTGCCGGAGCATTCACATTCGCCAATTTTGAGCACCGGCGCAAACTTTTCCGGATTCAGCAGACAGTCAAGGTGATGCGGGTCGAATTCCTGCTCCCGAATTTTTTCAAGCTCCTGCGGTTCCCTGTTTTCCACCGAAGCTTTTACAAGTCTTTCGTATAATTCATTGAATGTAGTCATGCTTTCCCTCCTGTTCTGTTATTGTATCCGTAAGATACATTTTCAATCATCTGGTACATTCTGTATTTTCTTATGGCAAAATCATAACACATAGCAGATTTTTTTTAAAGAGATTCGGAAGATTTATGCAGTTCTGTCCGCTTTAGCAGATTGAAAATTCCCCTCGCTTTTATTAAGGAAAAAGTGAGGGGCTGAGCGGGTTTGTTGTGATGATTTGCTGCACGGCAATAAATTTAACTGCTCTATTTGTTTTATATTGACAAAATTAAAATTCAAATCTATACTATGTATAACTACTTAGTAAAACTATGTATTTCCGCATAGAAAAAGGAGAAGTGATGATGGCGGATAGTAAATATATTCAGCAATTCAAAAAGGGGTCATTTGAAATGATACTCTTATGTCTGATTGCTAAAAAGGAAACTTACGGATATGAAATTATTACGGAATTAAATGAAACAGGTGATAAGATATTTGGTTATGCCAAAGAGGGAACGATTTATCCAATGCTATACCGCCTACAA
>UREO01000130.1 GCA_900546895.1 uncultured Oscillospiraceae bacterium | reverse complement strand
AATGCCATGCCAAACTATCAGCTCGTGACCACCGGTGAATTTGACTATTTAGAGGAATATCTGAATGGCTGGCTTTTTTCGCCAGATCACGGGAATGATTTTTTCGCCCAAGCGCAAATTGATATTCTTTTAAAAGTGCAAAAAATTTAGCTTTATTATAAAACTTTAATATAAGATACGTTAATTTTGATACCCGCCAAATAAAAAAAAAACGGTGCTTTTGGTGGGCGCTACTTTATGCCTAATTATTTTGAAGCAACCCTCCAAGCCCGTAAAGTTTGGAGGGATTTTTTATGTGTTGGTCAATACAGACTACACCGCTGCGCATTTGCTGCAGCGACATTAGGCTATCTTCATAACAGATACATACATAGGTAATTCGTTAAAAAAAGCCTATGTCCATCAGCGGATAACTATGCCCACCAACACGAACCAGCAGAGCAGGTAGAATATGAATTAACATATAAGAGCGTATCAATGGACGGTAATGTCCACAGGTATGCTCTTTTTTTACTGTACAAAATCGTTCCCCGATGCCGGTCACCGCCTCTTGTCCTTCGTTTTCAATCACATTTTGAAAATTTGGAGGACAAGCATATGTCAAAGAAATTTATCATGCCGGATTTCAGAAAGATGTATCCGGATGCCAGTGATGAAGTCATAGCTGTGTTGAGGCAGACTGAACGAAAAATGCAGTATCAGGAGTACGATCTCAAGACAGATCACATTCGCATTAATCAGAAAAAGAAAACTGTTACCTATATACCCAGCAGAGAGGATTCGCTGGAACGACTGTTATCTATTGATAAGCAGTTTTCTGCTGAACAGCCTTCTGTGGAGGATGAGGTTATTTGCAGCATGGTGTACAAGCAGTTGCACGAAGCCCTACAGCTGCTTACTGAGGATGAGCGCTGCTTGATTGTGCAGCTCTATTTCCTAGAGAAAACGGAGCGTGAACTCGCCAAACTGATGACACTTTCACAAAACAGCATCAACAAGCGCCGACACAAGGTTTTGAAAAAACTTCGTGCCTTGCTTGAAAATCTTTAATTTTTGGTTGTCAAAAGGCATTCTCAACGTGGAAGTAAGTGAGGGGGATTTTTCTATCTCTCTCCTGTTCCTTGAAAAACACCGAAACCATTCGGTTATATCCAGCAGCTTAAATACGTTAGCTGTTCAGCTCCGATGAGGGGAAAGCGGCTTCGGAGGACACGCCAAGACCATCTGCGGATAGGTCAGAGCTATCCGTCAATACGATAGCATCAAAGATGCCGAGCGAGAACTGTCCGTCCAAGAAGCAATCCGTGGTGGATTGCCCTGCTATGACCGGAACAGCCTACAATGATACTTCTGCATAGCCACAGACATCGCAATGGGTGCAGCCGCCGGAGAACCCGGCGGGGGTGAGAGTCCCATGACAGCCGCAAGCCACGGCTGGTTTAAGCTGACTGCCCAAAGGACGGAATCGTCCTTATGCCGCAGGCGCTCTGCCTGTGGTGTTCTGCTTCGGGAAGTAGTGTCGAATAGAAGCAGCAGAAAACGAAGAACAAGAGTTTTGTTATATCAGAAACTATGAGGACAGCCGCCCTGCGGGTAAACCCGGTCACAATCGGCGGCTGTCCTTATCCTTGTGATATAGCACTGATTTCAAAAAAGGAGGAATGCGAAATGCGTATTTATAAGGGCGATATGTTCTACGCCGATTTAACTCCGGTTGTGGGCTGTGAGCAGGGCGGCATCCGTCCGGTGCTAATTATCCAAAACGATATCGGAAACCGCTATAGCCCCACTGTTATCGTGGCCGCCATCACCAGCCGTACCGAAAAGAATTATCTGCCTACGCATATCCGGCTGTGCAGCAAACAATATGGTCTGCGGCAGAATTCACTTGTGCTGTTGGAGCAGGTGAGAACCATTGACCGTTCCCGCCTGCGTGAGTACATAGGCCATTTGAATGACTTGCAGATGCAGCAGGTCAATGAAGCCTTAGCTGTAAGCTTCGGTCTTGATTCCCTGATGCAGGAACCTCAAATGAGCCTGAGCTTGTGAAAGGAGAATTTTTTCTATGGATCAAAAATCCGCATGGATTTACTACCGCATCGATGCGCCGGAGGATACTCACGGCGCTTTAAAAGGGCAATATGAAAAGCTGGAAACCTATTCCGCACAGATGGGCTTTGCTGTTATCGGTTCTTCTCAGGACTTGGGCAGTGGCCTGAACTTTGACCGTCCCGGCCTGCAAACTGTTCTGGAAGCGGCAAAAGCTGGGAGCTTTCAGGTTCTGCTGGTGGATTCTGTGAGCCGGATCGGTCGGGATGAATCAACTACAAATGCGGTTATCAGAGCGCTGATGTCTTACGGCATTACCATCTTTTCACCACTGGAGGGAAAAATCTCAATTTAAAGTGACAGGAGGTTTGTTATGAGTGAGAAAATAACAATGTTTGCAAAATACCCCGATGTAGTCGAGGTAAATCAATTACGGGAAATGCTCGGAGGCATTAGCCGGAAGCTGGCATATAAACTGCTGGCAGAGAATGAAATACGAAGCGTGCGAGTCGGACGAACCTATAAGATACCCAAGGCTTGTGTGATTGAATATTTGCTGGGAGAAGAAATGTGCCACATCAAGATTTCTTGATGTGGTTTTTGCTTACTATTGAACATGAACCGTAGAAAAATCCGGAGGATATTTTCCACGCAAAACAGTAGCTATCTTATACTTTCTGTGGTAATGTGGTGTTGTCAATGGTAGGCAAATACAGCTGTTACTTCAAAGGAGGATAACAATGATAACAGGCTGCCTACAGCAAAAAAACAATACTTACTATGCACTTTTATATGTAAAGGTAGATGGAAAAAGAAAGGTTAAATGGATCTCCACTGGTTTTCCGGTTGAGGGAACCAGTGAAAGAAAGGCACAAAAGGCTTTTGATCAAATCCGCTTGGAATATGAGCAGCAACAGGAAGAACAAAAGCGGAAACAGGCAGAGGAAAAGATTCGAGAGCTAATTGAGGGCAAAAAAAATCCACAAGCAGACGTACCATTCATGGATTACCTTCAAAAGTGGCTGCTGCAATCCAAGCCTACCATATCCAAAACTACGTTTAAGGGATACCGCACCATGCTGGATGGTCGGGTCAATCGGTATTTTACAAAACTTGATGTTTCCGTAGGGGAGGTGACTCCTCAACATCTACAGGATTTCTATCAAACAATTTTTGATGAGGGGCATACTCCTAACACTGTCATCCATTACCATGCGGTACTTCGAAAGGCGCTGCAAAATGCTGTGAAAAAAGATATTCTCAATACCAATCCTGCCGACAAGGTGGACAGGCCAAAGAAGAATGTAGATCAGGCGCAGTTTTATTCCGCAGAAGAAATGATGACATTGTTTGATGCAGTATCGGACGATCCCTTGGAAATCTGCGTAAAGCTGGCCGCTTACTACGGGCTGCGGAGAAGTGAAGTCCTTGGACTAAAGTGGGATGCGATTAATCTTGAGCAAAAAACGATTTCCATCAGGCACAAGGTAATTGAGGACGAGGTGGACGGCAAATTTGTACCTGTTGGTGAAGATGTACTAAAAACCAAATCCAGCTTTCGCACACTCCCTTTGCTGCCCTCAGTTGAGAAACTGCTGCTCGCAGAAAAAGAGAAACAGGAAATGTACCGCAGGCTATTCAAACGTTCTTACTGCCGGGATTACCTCGATTACATTTGCCTCGACCAAACCGGAAAGCTCATGCGCCCTAATTATGTCACAGAGCATTTCAGTTGGCTGTTTGAAAAATTCGGACTCAAAAAGATTCGGTTCCACGATCTCAGACACAGCTGCGCCAGCCTATTGCTGGCAAGCGGCATATCCATGAAGCAAATCCAGATATGGCTTGGGCATAGCACCTTTTCGACCACAGCGGATATTTACTCGCATTTGGACTTTCATGCACAGATTGAATCCGGGCTTGTCATGGATGGAATGTTTGAAAGAAACCGAGTGGTCGAACCGAGCGGACTTGAACCGAGTGAATAAGTTTCTACAGATTGCTTCATAAAAACACTTTAAAGCCTTGTATACAAAGCATTCAGGCGCACCACTTTTCTACAGAAAAGAAAAAACGCCCTCAAATGAGAGCGTAGAAATTCGGAAAAAAGAAAGAGCCTGCTGCGGACATTGACCGCAAACAGGCTCATGGCGGAGACGGTGAGATTCGAACTCACGTGCCCGTGAGGACAACCTGATTTCGAGTCAGGCTCGTTATGACCACTTCGATACGTCTCCATATTTTATTTTAACACACAAGGCCTTTCATAGAAGTCAAGGCAAAGTGTAGAAAAACCGTAGAAATAGGTAAAAAGCTAAATTTTCAAAATCCCACAAACCCGCATAACCTCAAGGGTTTCCGGCATTATCAAGGCAACTGACCGAGTGGATTTCGAGTGCGGCTCGTTATGACCACTTCGATACATCTCCATCTTCATGTTGATGATAAGAACTCCGGCGGCTATGGTAGAGCCACTTATACATTTTATAGATTCGGGACGTAAAAGTCAAGTGTTTTTCAAGTTTCATAAGACTGTAAAAAATTCCGGCACAGCGTAGGATGTTGTGCCGGAAGAGCAGTACAGAACATATTATGCCATTAGACAACTTATAAAATCAGGTGATAATATGCCATTAACAACAAGAGAACTTCTAGCGAAACTCATAAAATGCGAGGCGGGCGGAGAAGGAGACAACGGGATGCGCGCAGTCGCTTCCGTGATTGTCAACCGTGCACAGGTCCCCAACGGAGAATTCGCCCGGGTGAGCAACGGCGGCGATATCCGCGCCATTATTGAACAGCAGGGTCAGTTTACCTGCATGAAAGAGATGGTCTCCGGCGCTTACAATGCTCAGAACGTATGGAATATGGACCCTGAGGATGTCCACTATGCCATTGCGGACTGGGCGATCGCAGGGAACATTTTCTCCGGGGTCGGGGATTCCCTTTTTTACTTCAACCCATTTAATCCCCAATGCCCGCCCTACTTCCCGCCGGGAGGGGCCGGTGTGATTTTCAACAGAATTAATCAGCACTGCTACTATTCTCCTACCTCAGTATATGCAACTACATGATTCTAAGGAGGAATCAAAATGATGGACAATAATAATGCGGTCGGCGATTACAAAATGCCCCCATGTCAGGCCGCGCTTTATCCTACAGCGGAAACTATGAAAAATGCACCGTCTGTTATGGAAAGCGTTGCGAGCTACAATTATATGAATCCTATACAGGAAACGCAGCCCATGCAGACTGCCCGGCAATTTCCCGCGGCCTCCCTTCCACAGACGGGAATGCAGCAGTCGCAGACGGGGATGCTGCAATCCATGACCGGTGCAGGAACCGGACAGCAAGGCGGCGCCGCTATGCCGCAGATTCCGTCGCCGCAGTCGAGCATAGGGATTATGCGGCAGTCCGGAAACGGGGTCCCTCAGACGACGGGCGGTCAGGCACCGACAACGTCGGCGACACAGGTTCAGACCGGAATGCCGCCGAGCGTGGTTACGCCGGACAGTCTGCAATATCTGAACGGCTTTTTAAGAACGCAGATCGGCCGGCCGGTGCTCGTTACTTTTTTGGTGGGGACCAATACGCTGACGGACCGGACCGGTACCTTGCTGGGTGTCGGTATCAACTATATTCTGATCCGGGAGACCCGGACCGACGATATTCTTGCGTGCGACTTCTACAACATCAAGTTTATCAGGTTCTACTATTAGTTCGGAAGTGCTTTGTCTCCCTTCACGGGCCCGTGCAAGACGCAGGGCCCGTCAAAGGGAGTGAAACCGGCGATTGCTCTAACCGGCGGCTTGCACCGTTTGGGCGGCTGAGGCATCGGCGGGCAGCTCCACAGCGGGCGCCTTGCCGATTCCTTCGATGTTTCCGCTGATCTCACATTTGGAGATGGTCACCGTGGTACCGCTTCCGTCTATATTCTGAAAAATCTGATTGACCGCTTCGGTTGCATCAAGCTCCACTCTCACAATCTGGCCGGATGCTTCGTCGACGTAGCAGTAACCGTAAATGGGCGGCGCGCTGTCCAGCAGGGTCTGCACCACCGTCTGGGAGCCCTGGGACATGCCCGTGGCGGTGACGATATTTTCAATCGTACTTCTCAGTACTTCATTCTGGAAGGTCAGTTCTATTTTATGTACTTTCTGCGAATCCAATACCGTTTCCCGTACATATTTCTGCCCGGAAACACTGCTGAGAAGCCGCAGAATATCGATTTGTTCCAGGGGGGTGGAGGAAACGCCCTGTGCGGAGGTCTTCTGCCAGCCGCTGCCCGCGTTTGAATAGAACCATACGCCGTCGCTGTCGGTGACGGTGTAGGACACGCTGCTGCCCGTTACGCCCCCCAGAAGCGAGGTCTGGGTCGATTTCAGTGCGAACGGTTTCGCCCAGTAAACGCTGGTGCTGCCGGTTTTATAGGAGTACGGTTTGTTGTTCGCGGTGAATTCCAGTGTATTGTCAATGGCGGCGGTACAGTTCTGAATGGCGTTGGCGTTGGTTTTCGCTTCGCGCATCAGCACGTCGGCGTCCGCTTTTGTGCCGCAGGCGGACAGCCCCAGCAAAAGCGCCGCTGCCAGAAGGAAGCTTGCAAGTTTTGAAATCTTCATCATTTACCTCTTTGTTTCTCTTTCCCTACAGCATTTTCAGTTGATTCTGCAACAAGATTGTGTTCCTCCCCCGCAGAAGGCGGGGAAGGAACATGTTTTGTTTCGCAAACTGAAATGGAATCACTATATGATAGATATCATATCAAATTTTTACTGGAATCGCAACCCAATTGCATCCCATAACTTGACATAATACCCGCAACAAGGGTAAAATAACAGATATTAAGTTTATAAAGATTGAAAGGGAGTTTTGCATGAATGAGAGGAAGCTGGCCGCAGCGAAAATGGCGTCCCTTTCAATTTATAAGGGCATTCTAAACCGCACGGTCCCCAAAGCATTTTATCGGCTTCTCTGGTCGGCAGACCGGTCCGAGGAGGAATTTCTGAACGCCTGGGGTGATTTTTTCGCCGCGCTTTGCGAGCGCGGATACAGCGAAAACTTTGCCGGGTGCATGACCGGCACGGCGCTGTATGACGAAAACGCGTATTCCCTTGCCGCCGCGGCCGGAACAACCGCCTTTCCGCAGCCGCTGATGGACGCGGTGGAACGCGACCTGCAGATTATTCTGGATATTTCTTCGATCACACCGGAGCAGCTTCTGGACGGCTGCGGGTTTGCACAGGAGCTTTCCGCGCTGCGTCTGCCCGGGTGGAAAACCGGCGAACCGGTGAGTGCCCTTCAGGGTAACCTGCAGGACAGCATCCGGAAAATGACGGAATATTACCGTGAAAACGGCTGCGGGATGTATGCCCGCTACCGCGCGTTTATCTGGCGGGATAAAAAAATCCAGCCGGTCGCGTATCCCGACAAAACGTCGCTTGCCGACCTGAAGGGGTATGAGCTGCAGCGCGGGTTGGCGACGGACAACACCCTTTCCTTTTTACAGGGGTTCCCCGCCAACAACTGCCTGCTGTACGGCGACCGCGGAACGGGGAAATCCTCCACGGTCAAGGCACTGTTAAATGCATATTACAAAAGGGGCCTGCGGATGATTGAAATGCCGAAAGAATCCCTGATGGACTTTCCGCTTCTGGTCGATCAGATCGCCGCGATCCCGATGAAATTCATTATTTTTATCGACGATCTCTCTTTTTCCAAGCAGAACGATACTTATGCCGCGTTGAAAGCGGTGCTGGAGGGCGGTCTGGCGGCGAGGCCGGAAAACACGCTCATCTACGCTACCTCCAACCGCCGCCATCTGGTTCGGGAGACCTTTTCCGACCGGGAGGGCGACGACGTCCACCGCGGCGACACCATGCAGGAAAGCCTTTCTCTGGCGGACCGTTTCGGCCTGTCCATCAGCTTTACCCTGCCGGACAGGGAGCGCTATCTGGAAATTATCCGGCTGCTGGCAAGACAGCGGCAGTTGGAAGCATACATGAGTGAACTGGAAAAGGGAGCGGAGCGCTGGGCCACCGCGCGCGGCGGGCGTTCCCCGCGCTGTGCCAGACAGTATATCGACCTGTCTCTTATACACATCTGACGCTGCCGACGAATTAGACGGT
>UREO01000129.1 GCA_900546895.1 uncultured Oscillospiraceae bacterium | reverse complement strand
GCCTACTTTCGTACAAGATCGAAAGTAGGGGCCCGCCCGGCCTGAGGGCAAAGCTGATGATCAACTCTTACTTGCGGCGATGCTATAATGTAGCGGGCGGAGACTCTTTCCGGCGCGCCGGGCGCGCCACCTCCCTCACGGAGGGCGGCAGGTCCGCTTGCCGACCGCGTGGTCCGACAAAACCGGGCCGTCATGTTAAAACATGGCGGCCCGGTTTAAAAATTTTGGGAAATATTTGCAATTGATATTGCACATCCCTGAAAAACGCGCTATAATCAACGTGTAAGGCACGAATAAAAAGTGCAAAGCAGGCGGAAGGTACGGGAATACCAACCGCCCTGCATACGGAGGACCAAGCTCCATACACAGCTGAATACTCAGCGCTCTGCGGTTACTATTATACCGCCTGTTTTTCATTTTGTACAGGGGGTATCTTAGGTTCGCGGCACTTTGATGACGTTGTATATGGAAAAATTTCCTATACGGCGTTTTTTTGTGCCTTGCGGACAAGAAAGGCGGCGGACGTGCATCCCGGGAAAGTGTCCCCCCGGCTTGCGCGGCCCGCCGTCTTTTGCGTTATAAAAAATTCCGATTTCCCTGTCCTGCAAGGAACGGCCTTACAGGATGGGAGGATTTTCCGGATTGTAATACGGTCCGGCCGGGGGAACCAGCCCCAGCTCCGCCGGGTCGATCTGATGGGTCTGAATCGCGCGGTCGCGCAGGAAGATGTAAAGCTCCGCCATAGTAGCCTGATAATAGGGATTCACAAATAAAACCCCCACGACGAAGCAGATGATTCCGAGCAGGTACCACCCGATAAAGGAAAGGCCCAGCACAAAAATCGCGCCCTTTTCGCCGTTTGTCAGGATGCGGCTGAGCTCCCTTGCGCGGCTGCCCGTCAGGTTGGGGTTATCCGCAAGGAGATACTTCACCATGGAATATTGGAGCTGTTTGATGATGCCGGGAATAATCAGCAGAAGATAGCAGAGCCCTATAAAGATTTCCGTAACGAGCATGGCGGCGGTGCTGTTGAGGTAGCCGTAGCGAAAGCTGCTGAACAACGTACCGATATCCGACGCGCCGAAATGGTTCCGGATGAAATAACGCGCCTCACCGATGGCAACAGGAAGTCCGACAAAGATAGAATAGATGAGTCCAATTAGAGAAATTACAGTTACCAATCTACCAATGGTTTCAATTGGTGATGCAAAGAACTCAGGAACCCATGGGACGCCTTGGTAAGTATCCGTAAATTGATTGGTAATCCAAGAGTACCCGCCGGAAATAGCCGCGGCAAGCAGCGATACGCCGAATGCGGTCCAGTACCGTCCTCCCAGCGCAATTTTCGCATTGGCTTTCAGAATTCCTCTGTCCCACATAACAATGGCTCCCTTCATTCGTCAAAAATATTCCGCCGTCTTTCCGCACGGTACCGGAAACAGGTTCCCGTATCGTAAGATGCCCCGGAAAAAGATGCGGCGGAATCCGTGCCCTTTTGATTATATGTTTTAAATCGTAAAATTAGTCAATCGGATCGTCGTTCCACGCATACATTTTGCGAAGCTCTTTGCCGACTTCTTCCAGCTGATGGCTTGCGCCGATGCGGCGGCAGGCGTTGAAGTGCGAGCGGCCGTTCTTGTTTTCCGCAATCCACTTGGAAGCGAAGGTACCGTCCTGAATTTCGCCGAGGACCTTCTTCATTTCCTTCTTGGTCTCGTCAGTGATCAGGCGCTTGCCGGTTTCGTAGTCGCCGAACTCCGCGGTGTCGCTGATGGAGTAGCGCATCAGGCCGAAGCCGCCGCGGTAGATCAGGTCGACGATCAGCTTCATTTCATGGATGCACTCGAAGTAGGCGTTTTCCGGAGCGTAGCCCGCTTCTACAAGGGTTTCAAACCCGGCCTGCATCAGGGCGGTCACGCCGCCGCAAAGCACGCACTGCTCACCGAACAGATCGGTTTCGGTCTCGATTTTGAAGGTGGTCTCCATGATGGCGGCTCTCGCTGCGCCGAGTCCCGCGCCGTAGGCAAGGCCGATGTCCTGCGCGTGGCCGGTGTAGTCCTGTTCGACGGCGATCAGGCAGGGAACGCCCTTGCCGGCGACAAACTCGCTGCGGACGGTGTGGCCCGGGCCTTTCGGGGCGATCATGAATACGTCGACATCCTTCGGCGGCTTGATCTGGCCGTAGTGAATGTTAAAGCCATGGGCAAACGCAAGCGCTTTTCCCTCCGTAAGGTAAGGGGCAATGTCCTTCTTATACATATCTGCCTGGCGCTCATCGGGAATTAAAATCATAATAATGTCCGCGGCTTTGGTGGCCTCCGGTACACTCAAAACCTTTAAACCGGCAGCCTCGGCTTTTTCCTTGCTCTTGCTGCCTTCATACAGGCCGACCACTACATTGACTCCGCTGTCGTGCAGGTTCAGCGCATGGGCATGACCCTGGCTGCCATAGCCGATAATAGCGACGGTTTTACCTTTGAGCAGATTGATGTCGCAATCTGCCTGATAATAGATTTTTGGCATGATAAATTCCTCCTTGCCTGATGGCAAAATATTAACGAAACACTTAGACGGCGCTGCCGCATAAGGGTTGGTTGGCTTGGGTCAGCTGTGCTGTTTGCGGGCGGTGGTGGGGCCCTTTTCAATGGCCAGAGTGCCCGCGCGGACGATTTCCTTGATGCCGTAGGGCTTTAAAAGGCTGATGAGCGTCTGGGTGTGCTCATCGTTGTCCGTCAGTTGGATAGTCAGCGAGGTGGTGGCAACGTCCACGATTTGGGCGTGCATCAGTTCGACGATCTTCATGATTTCGGCGCGCTGCTTTGTCGGGCAGTTCACTTTGATCAGCGACAGCTCGCAGCTGATGAACAGGTCGGGCTGCAGCACCTTGACCTTGATGACGGGAATCAGCTTGTTGAGCTGCTTTTCCACCTGCTCCACAATATATTCGTCACCGTTTACCACAATGGTAATGCGGGAAATGGCGGGGTCCTCGGTAATGCCGACGGCTAAACTGTCAATGTTGAAGCCGCGGCGGGAAAACAGGCCGGACACCTTTGAGAGGACGCCGGGCTGGTTTTCAACTAAAATCGAAAGGGTGTATTTCATTTTCCTGCCCTCCCTATATCGTGGGCGCGTCGGGATTGACCCGGCACACCAAGATAAAAGCCCTGTCGGACGCGAACATTTCTTTGGCCAGGCGCTCCGCTTCCCCGTTAGAGGTGGCCAGCGCCGCGGGAATGCCGTAAGCTTCCGCAATCTTCACGAAATCGGGGTTGCCCTGCAGCAGAGTCATCGCGTAGCGGCTGCCGTACTTGTTGTCCTGTATTTCCTTTACCATGCCCAGCCGGTCGTTCTGCATCACGATTATTTTAATGTTGACATCGTTCTGGCAAAGCGTGCCCAGCTCGCACATGGCCATCTGGAAGGAACCGTCGCCGCAGATGCACAGCACCTGGCGGCGGGGCTTGGCCAGCTTTGCGCCGATGGCGGCGGGGAGCGCGTAGCCCATGGTCCCCAGCCCGCCGGAGGTCAGGAACCGGCCTTCCTTTACGTTGAAATTGCGCGCGGCCCAAATTTGGTTCTGGCCGACATCGGCGGTCAAAATCGCGTTCTCCTCCATCAGCGAGGAAAGCACGCGCATAAAGGAGCGTGGCTCCACAAAACCGCTGCTGTTGTCCGGCTCCCCACCCGGAACGAATTCTTTTTTATATCGCAGTACGGCGTCGATCCACTCCTTCGGAACGGAAACGGCGCTCTGCTCGATAAAATCGCGCAGCACCAGCCGGATGTCGCCGACGATGGGGATATGGGCGGTCACATTTTTGCCGATTTCGGCGGGGTCGATATCGATATGGATAATGGTTGCCTTTTCCCCCATCTGCTCCGGAGCGGATACCGCCCGGTCGCCGACCCTTGCGCCGCAGAGGATGATCAAATCGGCCTCGTGCATGGCGCGGTTGGCGTTTTTGTGGCCGTGCATTCCGATCATGCCGAGGTACAGCGGGCTGTCCATAGGGACCACGCCGATGCCCATCATGGTAGAAACCACCGGAATTCCACTGCTCTGCGCAAAGGCAACCAGCTCGTCCCGCGCCCCGGCCAGCACGACGCCACCGCCGCAGACAAGGACGGGGCGTTTCGCTTCGGCCATGGCGGCGAGCGCCTTTTTGATCTGCATGGCATGTCCCGTGGTGCGGGGCTTGTAACCAATGATGTTCGCCTTCTGGGGGTAAACAAATTCCGGTAGCTCTTCCGCCTGAATGTCCACGGGAACGTCGATCAGAACCGGTCCCGGGCGGCCGGTGGAAGCAATATGAAAGGCTTCTTTGAAAATTCGCGGTAGGTCCGCGGCACTTTTCACCAGATAGGAATGCTTGGTAAACGGCTCGCAGGCGCCGGTAATGTCCGCCTCCTGGAACACGTCGCGGCCCAAAAGCTCGGAGCTGACCTGCCCTGTGATGACGATCAGCGGGATGGAGTCCATATAGGCCGTCGCGATGCCGGTAATCAGGTTGGTCGCGCCCGGCCCGCTGGTCGCGACGCAGACGCCGGGCTTCCCGCTTGCGCGGGCGTAGCCGCTCGCCTCATGGGCGGCGTTCTGCTCCTCGCGCACCAGAACGTTTTTGATCGGCGAGCGATATAGGTAATCCAGGAAGGGACAAATCGCTGCTCCGGGATATCCGAAGGCGATCTGAACGTTTTCGTTTTTCAGGCATTCCGCCATTATTTCTGCTCCGCTTATCAAAAACAGTCACCTCTTATAATTGATTTGTTGCAGTAGGTCCGACCCAACCCCTGTCTCCCCCCGTGAGGGAGACGGCGCGAAGAAAGAAGTTTCCGAACATCAGACTTCGATTTAAGGTAAGTCGATCGGAAGCATCGCCGCTGTTGTGGGTTTCCTTGACGGGGTGAAGGGAAGGCAAGTCCCTCACCCGGTTTTCCAACGTCGGATGTGTTTCTAATTATTATATGTTTTTTGCCGGTATGAGTCAAGGCATTTTAGCAGTTTAAATGGATAAATTACCGTTCTTTCTTTTTCAGTGCGGAAATCCCGTTCTTTTTACCGGGATGCTTTGTAACGGCGCGGTACAGCAGGTAGCCCGCGACGCTCAAAGTACCGGTCGCTGCAAAGAGAACGGCGGCCTGAGTGTAATTGCCGCTGTAGAGCGCCCAGCCCCCGAAGGAACAGGCCAGCAGGGACGGAATGCGCGCAAGGGTGGAAATCAGCAGGAATTTGCCGAAATCCTGCTGCACAAGCCCGGCGGAAAATACGAACAGGCGCTTGGGCATTCCGGGAATCAGGAAAACGATCCAGTAAAAGGTATCGCGCGATTTGGGGCTGCGCAGGTAGCGGATGTGTTTTCGCTGGGCGGGGGTGAAGAACAGGCCGATCAGCCGGTGACCGAATATCCGGGTGAAATAAAAGATGACGGTGGTGGAAATCATCACCGAGCAAAGGGTCAGCAGGGTGCCCTGTACCCGCCCGAAGGCGTAGCCGCCCGCGATGGTCGTCAGCTCCAGCGGGATGGGGAGAAAGCCCTGCAGAATCTGAATGCCCAGAAACGCGGCGCGGCCCATTGCGCCCCGGCTGCGGATAAAGCTTTCAAACCGTTCGGGACTCCGGAGCAGCGTCAGCAGCGGCCTGCACAGAATGACCGTGAGCCAAAGGAACAGCCCCGTGGCCGCAAGAAGCACAGCCCCGCCCAGCAGCCGGTCACGGAGCGTGGGGCCCGCCGTTTCCGGCAGGTCGGCGGCGGTTATTTCCGGCGGGGGGCCGGATTTTTTCTTTTTTGACCCCGTCCGAAGAATCGTCACACGGCTCAGCCTCGTTTCATGGGTTCTATAAAATAGTATACCACAAAAATATTTCCATAGGGTTAAAAAAGCATGAAGGACGGAACCCCGCGCTTCATGCTTTCCTGTTCAGTTGTTATTCCTGTTTCAGGATGCGTTTCCGGGAGCCCGGTGCTCCACACGGTCAAGGACCCGGATCAGCACTACCGCGACAACGGCGGTGATGACCGCTTCGGGAAGCATATAGCTGCCGTTGTAGGTTAAGGAGTAAATCCAGACCGGCGTGCCCTCCGGCGCATAGCTGCCCCAGATCAGGATGCCGGACAAAAAGCTGCAGAGAAACCGCAGAAACACAGCGGCCACGGAGCCGGCGGCCACGCTGACGGCCCTGTTTTTAAACGGCTTGCCGAAGAAGGCGGCGGTGCCCAGAACGGTGAACGCCAGAACATAGTCCAGCAAAACGACGGCGACGAACGCCCCGAAGGTGTTTGCCGGCGGCGCGTTGAACTTGATGATCATTTGCAGCAGGCTGTGCGCAAACGCGGTGGAAATGCCCCACTTCAGGCCGTGCCGGTAAGAGACCAGCACCAGCGGAACCATGCTCGCGCAGGTAACGGCGCCGCCCTGCGGCAGCTCAAAGATCTTGAACATGCTCAGTACGGTGGACATTGCGATCATCAGAGCGCATTCCACAAGGATAACGGTCGTGTTCTTTTTCATAAAATTACCCTCCAGTCAATTATATGGAACTGAAATTAAAAAATTACCTGAGGGAAAATAAAAACGCCCTGTGATGCCACAGAGCGTTAAAAAATCATCTTTCCTACGCTGGCATTATCCAGATCAGGTTTAAGGGACATAAGCGTCAATTCGCTTCATCTCAGCCGAGGTTACTCAGCGCCCCTGTATATTCAGTTCTTGCGTTCAGCATACCCTGAAATTTCCGGTTTGTCAAGGGATTTCCGTCGGATTCAGGAATTCTTCAGAAGCATGCCTCTCAGCTCGTCGATATCGCGGGCAAAAGCCTTGCCGCCTTCCGCTTGCATGTCCTCTTTGGTGCCAAAACCGTACAGAACGCCGATGAAGTTGGTGCCGGAATTCCGTGCGCCCACCGTATCGTACACCGTGTCGCCGACCATGACGGCGCGGTCCGGCTTCACATGACAGGCGTCCAGACAGGAGTCGATCAGGATGCTTTTGTCGCCGCTGCGTTCCGAATCGTCGGGGCCGGAAATGTGGGCGAAATATTTTGTCATGTCAAAATAGTCCAGAACGCGGCCGGTGATTCTGGCGGGCTTGGTGGTGGCGACGGCGAGCGTGGCGCCGTTTGCCCGCAGCTCCTCCAGAAAATCGATCATGCCGGGGTAGGGCTTGTTTTGAAATGCTCCGGAGACCTCGTATACTTCGCGGTAATTTTTGACCGCCTGTGCGGTCTGTTCCTCAGTCAGTCCGCAGTAATGGACAAAGCTGTGCCACTGCGGCGGGCCGATAAATTTGCGCAGAATGGAAATGTCGGGTACCGGCTGCCCCATTTTTTCAAGGGCGTATTTTACCGAGCTGGTAATGCCGGGTTCAGAATTGGTCAGTGTGCCGTCCAGGTCAAAAATAATCAGATCATAAATCGGTTTCATCGTTATCCCGCCTTACTTGTTTTTTCTTGCTTCCGCTTTGGCGGCAAAGCTTTCCTTTTTTACGCTGACGCGCTCGTGGGTCCCGGTCGCGATCAGGCCGGCGTTGTCGTAAGCTTCGAGCTGAAACCGGTAGACCCTGCCTTCTGTTTCGGTCAGCTCCGCGCTGACCGTTACCTTGCAGCCCGGCGCCGTGGGGTTCAGGTGGTTCACCGTGATGACGGAGCCGACGGTGGTGTAGATATCTTCCAGATATGTCTGGGCCAGCTGTGCCGCCGTACCCTCAAAAAAAGCGGCGATCATCGGGGTGGCAAGAACACGAACGCTGCCGCTGCCGATATTCACCGCGAGCATATCCTCGGTAACCGTGTATTCGCGGGTCAATTTTGTCTCTTTCATTGAAATTACCTCCTGTACCATGATATAATAAAAAACAAGCGGTTTCACTTGCGGTCCGCTTCTGTGCGGCCTGAAAACAGGGCGCACGACATTGTCTATATTATAACATGATTTGTGGGATTTATAAATATAGAACTTTCAGCGGTTATCCCTTTCATTCCTATGCGAAACGCCGGTTTTGACCGTGCAAATCCAAAATCGGAGGGTGAACGAATGCCGAATCAAATCAAAGGGGCAGGGCGCAAGCGGATTTATTTTATGGATGAGCTGCGCGGCTTTGCGGTTTTCTGCATGGTGTTTTACCATGGCTTTTATACGCTTGCCTATCTGTACAACCTGAAAATCGGAATGCTCCTGCTGAACTTCTTTATGCCCGCGGAGCCTTTTTACGCCGGGCTGTTCATG
>UREO01000128.1 GCA_900546895.1 uncultured Oscillospiraceae bacterium | reverse complement strand
GATTAAAAGCATTGTAAAATCGTTCGGCGACGGAGCCTTTAATGCAAAGCGCGCCGGGTTTGACGGCGTTCAGATTCATGCCGTGCACGAAGGTTATCTGCTGGACCAGTTCGCCATATCAATGTTTAACCAGAGAACGGACCAATATGGCGGATCGCTTGAGAACCGGCTTCGCTTTGCAAGGGAAATTGTGGAGGAAATCAAGTCCCGCTGCGGAGAAAATTTCCCTGTCTCCCTGCGCTTCAGCCTCAAAAGCATGATCAAGGACTGGCGTGAAGGCGCTTTACCGGGAGAAGAATTCGTCGAAAAGGGCCGTGACATTGAAGAGGGCCTTGAAGCGGCGAAGCTTCTGGTGAAGTATGGCTATGACGCACTGGACGTGGATGTCGGAACCTATGACGCATGGTGGTGGAACCATCCGCCAATGTACCAAAAAAAGGGTCTCTACATGCCGTATGCGAAAATGGTAAAAGACGCGGTTGACGTTCCCGTATCCTGTGCCGGCAGAATGGATGACCCGGATATGGCGTTGAAAGCAATCAAAGAGGGGGTCTGCGACATCATCAGCCTCGGCAGGCCGCTTCTGGCCGACCCCTGTTATGTCAATAAATTAAGAGCGGGCAAACCGGACGAGATTCGCCCGTGTATTTCCTGTCAAGAAGGCTGTATGGGCCGCATACAGGAATATTCGGCGCTCAACTGCGCGGTAAATCCTCAGGCTGCCCGCGAGCGTTTCACCGCGTATACGCCGGCTGCAAAATCCAAAAAGGTGCTGATTGTCGGCGGAGGCGTAGCCGGCTGCGAGGCCGCCCGGGTTCTTGCCCTGCGGGGCCATCAGCCGGAAGTGTTCGAGCAGTCCGCCAAGCTGGGAGGAAACCTGATTCCCGGAGGTGCACCGGACTTCAAGGAAGACGACCGGAAATTAGCGCAATGGTATACTCATCAATTGGAGCTGCTCAATGTTCCCGTGACTTTCAGCACCAGAATCACAAAGGAATTCGTACTGTCCAACGATTACGAAGCTGTGATCGTAGCCACTGGTTCGACCCCAAAAGTCATTTCTCTCGGAGACGACGCCCATGTCTACACGGCAGCCGACGTACTCAACGGGGAGAAAGATTCCGGGAAGTCGACAGTCGTCGTCGGCGGCGGCCTTGTCGGATGTGAAACCGCGCTGTGGCTTGCCCAGCAGGGCAAAAAGGTCAGAATCGTCGAAGCACTCGACAAGCTTCTGGCGGTCAATGCACCGCTTTGCCATGCGAACAGCGAGATGCTTGAACGGCTGATTCCTTACAACAACATCGAAACGATTCCCTCCGCGAAGGTCACCGGGTACAACGGCGGAAAACTGTCTGTCAGTGTAAACGGAAAAGCGGAAGAGTTGGATTGCGACAGCGTGATCCTGTCCATCGGCTACAAACCCGAGGACTCGCTGTACCGTCAGATAGAGTTCGATGTTCCTGAAGTTTACCTACTGGGAGACGCAAAGAGCGTAGCAAATATTATGTATGCTATATGGGATGCTTTTGAGGTTGCTAATAATATCTGAATTCAATCTTTACCCCGAAACTGAACAGGAAAGGGCTTGAATGATATGATTAACAAGAAACATTTCGGCAGGATCATCAATGTTTTTCTCTGCTTTTTTCTTTCTGTGGCGCTGAGTATCGTCGCATTAGTCTATATACAGGAACTTACTTTTGCAGGACTGGTGACCTCTTTCATCAGCAGCTTTGCAATCAGCTATTTCATCTCCGATATTACCGATGTCGGTGAGTTGGGTATCCGTTTTGCCAAAGCAGTCAAGCTGAAGGAGCATTCCTTCCTGTTTGTTCTGGTTGACACCGCTGTCGTTTGTATTGTCATGGTTACATTGACCAGCCTTCTGAACACCATCGTTTCACTGGGATTAAAACCGATCCTGATGATGGCCTGGATCAGCATTTATCCGTATTGGATGCTTGTAGGATATATTTGCCTGTTGATTCTTATGCCTGCCGCGGTAAAACTGGCGGGAGCATTGACGAGAGAATAATTCTGCTATCCCTTCCGGGCTGATTTTCTCACTCGGTGAAGCAATCAATGAACGGCTGCTATCAGAGTTTATATGAACCCTATCGAACCAGACGCGTTTGGTTCCAAATTATCGAAGAACCCATCCGACGCATTAAGCGAAGGATGGGTTCTTTCTGTATTTTGGATTTTCCACGTTGCTATCCCTTTGTACCGTATAACTTTTTTATTTACAGAAAAAATCAGGTTATACTTCTTGAAATTTTAAATATTTGTTTATTTATGTTCTTCTTGAAAGAAGTAACAGAACTTAGAACAATTCCACTTCAGTTTGCGAGACAAAACACCTTTCTTTCTCCCCGCCTTCGGAGGGGGAGAAACATAATTACAGAATCAACCGGCTGTAGAGAAGGACAAACCTTCTTCTTAACAAGTCCACTGGAAAAATTTTCTTTAATTCCATTGATGATTTTTTCCGCTTCAAAAAGCAGCACTTAGCAACAATTTGCCGAGTGCTGCTTTTGCGCAGAGAACTATTTCTTACCCGGGGCATATCGTACAAGCAAATTGACATAAGTTTTATCGAAAGGCATGGTGATAAAATGAAAAAAAAGGAAATGCAAGTAACTTGCAAAAATGTTTTCAAAAGCGGCGAAAACACGACATTAAAAGAACAATTCACACAAAAGTGGATTGAGATGATCAATCAAATTGAAAAAAATAAAAGGATAGCAATCGGTAAACGGTAATATGCAAGCCATTTACTATATGATATAATAAAATTAGGAAATGGCTTGTTCTATCTCTATGGAGATATGAAGGTATGAAAACAGCTATATATTGCCGCTTATCAGAAGAAGATAGAAACAAGCATGCTGAAACTGACGACAGTGAAAGCATCCAGAATCAGAAGTCCATGTTGATTCAATACGCTATGGAAAAGGGGTGGGAAATCTATCACATTTACAGCGATGACGATTACACAGGTGCGGATAGAAAACGTCCGGAGTTTAATCACTTATTAGAGGACGCTCAGCAGCATAAATTTGATATGATCCTTTGTAAAACGCAATCACGATTTACCCGCGAATTGGAATTAGTCGAAAAATACATCCATGGGTTATTCCCCGTTTGGGGTATTCGTTTTGTAAGCATAGTCGATAATGCGGATACCGCTAATAAAGGGAATAAGAAATCCCGGCAAATCAACGGGCTTGTAAATGAGTGGTATCTGGAGGATATGTCTGACAATATCCGCAGTGTTTTGACTAACAGACGAAAAAACGGTTTTCATATCGGCGCTTTTGCTCTCTATGGGTATCAAAAAGACCCGGAGCAGAAGGGACACCTCATCATTGATGAGGAAGCTGCTGCCGTGGTCAGGGAAGTTTTCGTTCTTTTCTCGCAGGGGTACGGTAAAACAGCCATCGCTCGTATGCTCAATGGCAGGGGCATACCCAATCCGACGGAATACAAGCGTTTACATGGGCTGCGTTATCAGCAGCCAAAAATGAAAAACAGTACTCTTTGGAAATATTTTGCTATCTCAGATATGCTGACAAACGAAATCTATATCGGTAATATGGTACAGGGAAAATATGGCAGCGTGTCCTACAAAACCAAGCAAAACAAGCCGCGGCCGAAGAGAGATTGGTATAGGGTTGAAGGAACACATGAGCCAATTATAGAAAGGGAACTTTGGGATAAAGCGCAAGCCCTGATTGTACAAAGAGCGAAGCCATTTGATGTAGGTACAATCGGACTGTTTGCACGAAAAGCCCGGTGCGCGAATTGTGGTTATATGATGCGTTCCTCTAAAAATCGTGGGAAACACTACTTGCAGTGCTCAAACCGCCATGTAGCAAAGGATGCTTGTACCGGCTCTTTTATTTCCGTTGACAAATTGGAGCAAACTGTCGTTGCTGAGCTGAATCGTTTGGCAGCAGAATATCTTGACAAGGACGAATTATCGCAGCAAATAGAATTTTGCGATCATTTGCAGGAGCAAAAATCCCGTATCCTTGCCGATATTGCAATCTATGAGAAAAAGATTGCAGAGTATGCAAAAGGAATTCGCGATCTGTATATGGACAGAGTGAGGGGCATTATTACAGAAAGCGATTTCGTGGAATATTCAAAGAGCTTCACCGCCGAGAAAGAGCGGTTGGAGCATGTTGTGGCGGACGGTCAAAGGCAGATATCGGAAATTGATCAAAAAATGGAAACGGGTAATAACCGCCGGCAGTTGATCGAGCGATACACCAGCCTTGAACACCTCAGCAGGGAGATCGTTGATACATTGATCGATTACATATCAATCGGCAAACGAATTCCTGGTACAAAAGATATTCCTATTGAAATCCATTGGAACTTTTAGCACAAAGTTGTTTTTATAGGATTGCAGCAGAGCAGAAAGCGCGCACCACCTATGACAATATCCTGCGCTTTGCCGATGACCCGGACGTTCGTGATCCGATTAAGTTCCTGCGTCAGCGGGAAGTGGTTCATTACCAACGCTTCGGTGAAGGCCTGCGTATCATTACCGATCAGCTTGATTCGAAGAATTTCTATGCTTTTAATCCGGCATTTGATACAAGAAAATAAATTCAGGTATGATAATAGCCCTCCCAGCAGTCAAAATGCCGGGAAGGCTATTTTATCAAACAGGGCTTTCAGGCAGAACGATACGAACCAGAGCCCATGCGGATTAGGCGACAATACAGCCGTAAAGCTGCGTAAACGGATGCATTTTGCAGTCCCTTAACAAGCCTGTGTAAAAAGCCAATGCGCCGTCAATGGTACCAATCCCATAGGAAATTTCATAATTGCGATAGGCCTCCGCGCGCTGTGTCAGTTCCAGAATCCCTTTTTCCAGCCGCGGAATAAAGGAATCCGCAGGCCCTATGTCTTCCTGATTCAGAACCGTCCAGCCGCTTGAAGCCTCAATCAAACTGCGAAGGTCCCACAAGATGCTGTGATTTCCGCCTATGGTGACCCATTTATCGCTTTCCATTTTTACACATAAATAAACATGATATTTCATCAGATTTCCCCCATGAATTTTCCGCTATTCGCTATTATCGTAATTCGGACCGGAACAAGAATTTTTTGGGGTCGTCTGTAATGGAACACCCAAAAACTATCTTTCAAATGGCCGATTGGCCTTATCTCCTGCCTTTGCCGGATTCGCTGAAACTTTTTCACCCGTTCCGCGCGTTGCCAGATTTTCCGGTTTTCTTTTGTTTCAACATAAACGATTCGTTCTGCCGGACAAAATCATCCAACAGGCATTCATCATTGGCCGCCTGCACTGTTTTTCTGTCCATCTTTTGCAAGGATGTCTCCCTCCATTCTTATCTTTGAAATGAATAATTTTAACCTATCAAAAGGTATTTTTATATTTTACCGCATGAACTTTTGGATTGCAACGCAGTTCAGGAATATAAAGCAAAATGCCCGCCGCGGGAGCAACCCGCGACAGGCATCTTCTTTTTATGGGATTTAAGCGACATTGATTGTAAGAAGAATATTGGCAAACGTCCTTTTTTCTCCCGTGAATATGGCAAGGCGGACATCGGGCTGGCAGCAGGCGTTATAAAACGCGTGCCGCTCCAGACCGCTTAGTTCCATTCCGCCGAGAAGTTCTTTGAATTCCCTGAAAATCGGCGGCTGTTCCCCCTCGGGGGTCATGACTTCCGCTTTTTCAAAATTGACGACTTCCCCCAGCACCTTCAGCACCTGGGTTACCTCCGGCATCCCGCTGGTAAGACCCAGATAAACCTTGGCCGCACTTCCGCTTTTCGAATCGAGCGGATAGTTACCGTCGGCAATCAAAATTTTGTCGCCGTGGCCGCACAGAGAAAGAAGGCGCATAATTTCCGGATGAATACAGGCTGTTTTTAACATAGCTGTTCCCCTCCTACTTCTCATTTTCTCTCAGGCTGCCCAGAGTTCCGCCCGGGTGCCACTTCACATAATCCTTGGGAGTGATTCCGCGGTTGACCTGGAGCACCACGCTCAGGCCTTGAAGGGTTACCATTTCCGCAAGGATCGAAAGGCGAGGCGCGCGGTTCAGCGGGCCGCCCTCCTGGCCTATTCCGGCAAACAGGCAGGCGTCACCCATTTTAGCGAGCCAGGATTCCGGATTCCCCGTTACGGAAATCACCTTGCAGCCATTATTTTTGATAGCTGTGACCGTGGATTTCAGTTCCCCGGTTTCGCCGCTGTTGGAAATGCAGATTACCACATCTCCGGCAACCAGCTGGCCGCAGGAGCCATGCACGGCTTCGGTGCCGTGCAGGAAATAGGTGGGTGTACCGGTTGACGACAGCAGGGAAGCCATATATGCCGCGACATGGGACGGCTTGCCGATCCCCGTAATATGTACGCGGTTCCCGCTCTTTTCCGCATTGAGAATCAATTCCACCGCTTTTTCATATCCATCGCTTGTAATCGTCCCGGCAAACCCGTTAAATTCCTCTTTCGCCACACTAACAAAAGCCTGTAAAGCCTCCCGGCTTTCTTTTTTAATCATAGGTATCTCGCTCCTTTGGGTTTATTTAAGGACTTCCAGCAGGGAAAAATCAAAATCCGTCCGATCTTCCCGCTTCATCAGTTCAACAACCTCCGAAAGGTGCGGCAGAGAAGGCTGAGCACCCATTCTGGAAACAGTCAGCGCCGCAGTATAGTTCGCGAAATGAAGCGCCTGCCCATGCTTCAATCCCGCGCAGACGCCGGTGATAAAGGCACTTACAAAGGAGTCGCCCGCGGCGGTCGGATCCTTTACTTCCACCACGTCGGCACACGGTTCGTAGATAAATTCGTTCTGATTGGCAACCACGGCGCCCGCACTGCCGAGCGTAATCACCACATTTTTCACGCCCCTGGAAAGCAGGGAACCGACCGCCGCTTTCAGGTCGTCCTGATTCACACGGCAGCCTTCCCTGCGGATCTGAATGCCCGTAAGGTCGGCCGCCTCGTGTTCGTTCGGGGAGATATACGCCAGACGGGAAAGCAGTTTTTCAGACAGCGGAGCGGACGGAGCAGAATTCAGCATCACGGGGACGCCCTTTTCAAAGGCAAATTTCGCCACCAGCTCATTGATGTTCATTGGAATTTCCAACTGCAGGACGACCATGTCGTACTGGCCGACGGCTTCCCTGAGCAAGTCTATTTCCTCAGGAGCAATAGTCATATTGGCGCCCGGAACGACGATAATCCTATTTTTCGCCGCCCGGCCGTCACCGACTTCCAGCAGCACATTTCCAACTGCGGAGGACACTTGCGGGTCGGTCGCCACAAATCCGGTATGGATGCCGGACTCCTTGCAGGAACCGATCAGCCGTTTCCCGAAATCGTCGTTCCCCACCTTGCCCACCATAGTGACCTCGGCGCCCAGCCGGGCCGCCTGCACCGCCTGGTTCGCGCCCTTTCCGCCGGGAGCGGTGCGAAAGCTTTTTCCCAGAACCGTTTCCCCGGAATTCGGAAATTTTTCCGTGCTGACAATCAGGTCCATGACGAAACTGCCAACAACCAAAATTTTGGGTTTCCTTTTCATATTTTTCCTCCCTACAGCTGAACGGTCGTCGCGAACCGGCTGTAAAACATTACGCTTTCACTTTTACACCGATGGAAGTAAGGGTGTCGATAAGAACCTTCTTCTCCTCTTCCGTGATGGGAGCGAGGGGGGCTCTGGCCGGGCCGACCTTGATGCCGGTAACCAGCTCAATGGCGGGACGCATAATGGAGTTGGGGAGGATTCTTCCGTTCTGGCCGCAGGATTTGCAGAATTTATAAAGAGGCACGAACAAGTCCTTGGCCTTTTCATGATCGCCCGCTTCAAACGCTTTGATAATGGTTCTGATTTCGTGGCCGAAAATATGTGCGCCGCCGCTGACAACACCCATTGCACCCTGTACGATGGTGGGGAGCAGCATGATGTCGTCGCCGTTGAAAATAACGAAATTGGGATCGATCTTCTCGGTAGCGATAAAGTAATCCGTGATCTGGGTGGGATTGATGCCGGCCTCGTCCTTGATGCCGATAATGTTATCAAATTTCGCCAGTCTTGAGACGGTTTCCGCTTCGATGTTGACCCCTACGAAAATCGGGATATTGTAGAGCAGGATATTGGCCGTTGTGCTTTCCGCCACCGCTTTGTAATGGTTGTAGATGCCTTCCTGTGTGGGCTTATTGTAGAAAGGAGCGACTACCATGCACAGGTCGATACCGCACTCAACCGCTTTCTTTGTCAGAGCAATCGTTTCC
>UREO01000127.1 GCA_900546895.1 uncultured Oscillospiraceae bacterium | reverse complement strand
CAAGTTCAATGACGTCAGCAAAATTCGCGACGAGGTTTCCGCACAGGCGTTCGCCGGTTACGGCGGATTCCAGAACCTTTGCGTCGGCGGGCAGACCACCGGCGGGATGGACGCTTCCAACGAACTGTCCTATCTCTGTATGGATGCCTGCGCCGCTGTGCGGATGCCGCAGCCTTCCTTCTCGATCCGCGTATGGCAGGGGACTCCGGACGAGTTCCTTTATCGGGCGTGCGAGCTTGCCCGTCTCGGACTCGGCGTGCCTGCCATGTATAATGACGAGGTCATCATTCCGGCTCTGGAAAACAGGGGCGTTTCTCTGGAGGATGCCCGCAATTATGCCCTGATCGGCTGTGTGGAGCCGCAGTGTCCCCATAAGACGGACGGCTGGCATGACGCCGCCTTTGTCAATGTTGCCAAAATATTGGAAATCACCCTCAACAACGGAAAGGTCGGCGAAAAGCAGCTTGGGCCGGTCACGGGAGACCCGTCCGGATGGAAATCTACCGACGACCTGTTCAAGGCTTTTAAGAAACAAATTGAGTATTTCGTCTATTATGTGGCGGAGTCGGACAACTGCGTGGATGTCGCGCATACGGAAAGATGTCCTTTACCGTTCCTTTCCGCTTTGGTGGATGATTGTATTGCCAGAGGAAAATCGCTGCAGGAAGGCGGAGCCGTTTACAACTTTACCGGTCCGCAGGCATTTGGCGTTGCCGACTGCGGTGATTCCGTTTATGCGATACAGAAAAATGTTTTTGAAGATAAGAACATTACGCTCGCTCAGCTGAAGGAAGCGATGGATGCAAATTTTGGGTATCCGGTTGGCGGTGCCCCGGCAGCAAGCGGAACAGATGCGGATTCCCTGAGCGAACAAAAGATATATGACGCTGTCAGGAAGGTGCTGGGCGACGCCTGCAGCCTTGACCTGTCAAAACTAAGGAATGACGCCGGATCGGCTTCCGTTTCTTCCAATGGAAGGTACGACGATATTCGCAGACTGGTGGACAGCACTCCGTGTTATGGAAATGACATTGACGAGATCGATATGATCGCACGCAAGTGCGCGCTGCTCTACTGCAAAGAGGTTGAAAAGTACCGGAATCCGCGCGGCGGACTCTTCCAGCCGGGGATTTATCCGGTGTCGGCAAACGTCCTGTTCGGAAAGGATGTCGGAGCCATGCCGGACGGCAGACTCGCAAAGCAGCCTTTGGCGGACGGCTGTTCTCCCAGACCGGGCAAAGATGTCAAAGGACCCACGGCGGCGGCGAATTCTGTTGCCAAGCTGGACCATACGCTCGTTTCCAACGGAAGCCTTTACAATATGAAATTCCTGCCCTCCGCCATTGCGGGGGATACGGGACTGAAGAATTTCGCTTCCGTTGTCAGAAGCTATTTTGACCATAAAGGCCAGCATATCCAGTTCAATGTCGTAGACAGGGAGACCCTGTTGGCCGCTCAGAAAAACCCCGATGATTACAGGGATCTGGTGGTACGTGTCGCCGGCTACAGCGCGCACTTTGTGGTGCTGGCAAAAGAGGTTCAGGACGATATCATCAGCCGTACGGAGCAGACCTTCCGCTGACATCCTTTATTGATTCCTTTAACAGGCAATGTGAAGTGTTTGTGTTTTCTGTGCCGTAAAACGCGGCAGGAAAACCGTCCCGCTTTCACATTGCCTCCTTCTTTTTTTGCGTTTATTTGCCGGTTTTTTGGATATCGGTTGAAGGAAGGGGAAAACATCGGTATAATGGAGAAAAAGACAGCGGCAGGCTGGAGCAGCTTTCCATCGGCCAGCCATCAAAATTTGAAAATTCGGTCAAGGTGATGAAATGACATTACAACAGCTTCGATATGTGATTACAATCGCGCAGACGGGGTCCTTTCACACGGCCGCGAAACTGCTTTTTGTTACGCAGCCCAGCCTTTCCAAAGCGATTGCCGAACTGGAAAAAGAGATGGGCATCTTCCTTTTCTTCCGCAGTAACCGGGGGGTTCTGCTGACGGAAGAAGGAACAAAATTCTTATCCTATGCCCGTCAGGTGGTGCAGCAGTCCGAGCTTCTGGAACAGCAGTATAAACACGGAGCGCCTGCGCGCAGAGTGTTTGCCATTTCCGCCCAGCATTACGCCTTTGTGGTCAATGCGTTTGTGGCCCTGGTCCGGGAATACGGAAAAACCAGGTATGAGTTTTCCCTCCGGGAATCGCGCACCTATGACATTATTGAAGACGTGCGCACTCGCAGGAGCGAGCTCGGCATCCTCTATCTGAGCAATTTCAACAGGGCGGTGATCCTGCGGATGATCCGGAACAACGAACTGCGCTTTGTTCCGCTGTTTACGGCGAGCCCCCATGTTTTTGTCAGCAGAAAAAATCCGCTGGTCGGAAGAGCGTCCGTTACGCTGAATGATCTGGAGCCGTACCCCCGGTTAAGCTACGAACAGGGCAACAACTCTTTTTATTTTTCCGAAGAACTGCACAGCGTGGAACTTAGCCCGAAAAACATTGTGGTGACGGACCGGGCAACGCTGTTCAACCTTCTGATCGGGCTGGACGGATACACTATTTCTTCCGGCATTCTCAGCAGCGACCTCAACGGGAACGAGATCGTGTCCATTCCGTTGGAGAGCGGGGAGACGATGGAAATCGGCTATCTCTGCGAGGAGGGCTACCCGCTTGGAGCGATCAGTGAACGGTATATCGCCCTGCTGCGGGATTATATTGCTTCTTACAAACAGCGATAGCTTTTGTCTATTACAAAGAATCGAAATTATCAATTAACACATCACCGGGTATTTTGTGTATGATTAATTCAAATCCAATGCGATAAGGAGACAAAAATTATGAGTACACAGTTTACCGCACGTACGACCGCGCCGTTTCGATATGATATTGTCGGCAGCTTTTTGCGCCCACAAGCTTTAAAGGAAGCCAGAGCATCTTTCGCCGACGGGACATTGTCAAAGCAGCAGCTTTCCGCTGTTGAGGATGACTGCATCCGTACGCTTGCGGAAAAGCAGATTGAGGCCGGGCTTCATTGTGTGACGGATGGGGAATTTCGCCGCAGCTATTGGCATCTGGACTTTATGTGGGGGCTGGATGGAATCGACCGTGTGGTATTGGAGCATGGGTATTTTTTTCATGGGGAAGAAACCCGCGCGGATTCTGCCAGAGCCAGTGGAAAAATCCGCTTCTCCCAGCATCCCTTCATCGCCCATTACCAGTTTTTACAGGATATCGTTGGCGATCGGGCTCTTATCAAGCAGACGATTCCCTCTCCCGCCCAGTGCTTTGCGGAGCTGGTCCGCGGAGAAAACGAGCGGTTCCTGGACGCTGTCTATCGGGATCGGGAAGAGCTGTACAGGGACTTGTCCGCCGCATACCGCGATTTTATTCTTGCTCTGTATGAGTCTGGCTGCCGCGTTCTGCAGCTGGACGACTGCACTTGGGGAATGCTCTGCGATGAGAAGTTCCGGAGCGGTATGGCCGGCAGCGGATACAGCCCCGATGCGCTGCAGAAGCTTTATCTGCGCCTGAATAACGATGCCATTGCGGATTTGCCCGCCGATCTTACTGTTAATACGCACGTGTGCCGCGGAAACTATCACTCCACCTGGGCTACCAGCGGCGGTTACGCGCCGGTAGCGGAGATCCTGTTCGGCGGCGAAAAGGTCGGTGCCTATTATCTGGAATTTGACGACGACCGTTCCGGGGACTTTGCTCCTTTAGCCAAAGTCTCGGGGGAAAAGCTGGTGGTGCTGGGCCTGATTACTTCAAAAAGCCCCAAGCTGGAAAACAAGAAGACCATTATTGCCCGTATTCACGAAGCCGCTGCCTATGTGCCTCTCGATCGCCTGTGCCTGAGTCCGCAATGCGGATTTGCCTCCACCGAAGAAGGCAACATCCTTACCGAGGAGGAACAGTGGTCCAAAATCAGATGGATCAGAGAAATCGCCGAAGAAGTCTGGGGACCATTCTGATTCATAATCGTATTTGTGTTCAGCACCTCTTCGGAGGTGCTTTTTGTATTTTCCGAAATAACTCCAGTAATACGGTTTTTTTCTGATTTCAGTATCAATGTATTCTTTACCTGAAATGTCAAACGAAAATTTTAAAAAAGGATTGACCCTGACATCGTGTCATAGTGTAATATAAAACCAGACGGACAGGAGGTGAAGCTTGACGATGAAAACGATTAAACAGGTCTCGGATTTAACGGGGATCAGTGTTCGTATGCTGCATTATTACGATAAAATTGGCTTGTTAAAACCTTGTACAACAACAGAAGCGGGCTACAGATTATACGACAACGAAGCCCTGAAAACTTTACAGCAGATCCTTTTTTTCAAAGAGTTGGACATTTCGTTGAAAAATATGAAAGAAATATTGGAAAGCCCGCAGTACGACAAGGTACGGGCGCTCCATAGGCAGAAAGAACTGCTGATGCTGAAACGGGACCGGCTGAACGAATTGATCGCACTGATTGAAAAGAAATTGAAAGGCGGCGGCGCAATGAGCTTTAGAGAATTTGATATGAGCGAATATTTCAATACACTGGAAAACTTTAAGCAGGAACATGCTGATGAAGTTGTTAAGTATTATGGCAGTGTGGAGGAATTTGATAAGAATATCCGGAACATGAAAACAAAGGAGCTTGAGATTGCAAAGATGGCTATCAAGGAGTTCGGCAGTATCGAAAAATATACCGAAGCGATGAAAAACCATCTTGATCATCTGCCATCTATTATGGAAGGGTTTCAGACAATAAAAGAGAATGCCGATGTTTATTCGGCTCAAACAAATCAATTAATGGAATATCTGACATCTGATTTAAATAGAGACCCTTCTTCGGCGGATGTTCAGAAAATCGTAAAAGAAATGGATGATATGGTCAGGGAACACTACAAAATTCTCAAGATGGACGTGGGCGAAAACTACTGGGGGATGATGGCCGACCTGTATCTAACAAGTCACACAAAAGTCCATGATAAAAAGTATGGAAAGGGTGCGACAAAATTTATAGGGGAAGCCCTCCGGTTTTACAGTGAAAACAACAAATAAAAGGACGAAGAGCTTCGGAATCCTCCTGCTGTAGTTCGGCCCCTGGGTTCGTACAACAATCATGATTGACTTTTTTTTAGACTTCCTATATTATATAACATATATGATTAATAGAAATTCTATTTTAGTTTGCGGAACAAAACATGTTTCTCTCCCGCCGAAGGCGGGGGAGAAACGCAACTTGTTGCAGAATCTACTGGAAATGCTGTAAAAGGACGATGCAAAGAGGAATCATCTGTTTCCAAACCCTGTGCTTTTTGCTATACTATTCAGGTATGTTGAACGCTGAAGGAAGGCTTACAGCAATTCCATTTTAGTTTGCGGAACAAAACAGGTTTCTCCCCCGCCTCCGGCGGGGGAGAAACCCAAACTTGTCGCAGATTCAACTGGAAATGTTGTAATACGGCCAACGCCAAAAACAGGGAAAAATGATGGTGTGAGTTGGAACGTAAAAAAATAAATTGGAATTCTCACAGGAGGAATGGAAATGAATGGTCAGTTTGATCAGGTAATAGAGAGAAAGGGTACGAATTCTCTTAAATATGATTTTGCCGCCGAACGCGGAAGACCGGAGGATGTTTTGCCACTTTGGGTAGCCGATATGGATTTTAAAACGTCTCCTTTTATTGTTGATGCTTTACAGAAAGCCGCCGGGCATGGTATTTTCGGTTACTCCGAAAGCAAAACGGGCTATTTTGATGCGCTGCAAAGCTGGTATGCCCAGTATTTCGACTGGAAGCTGCAGAGCGACTGGCTTGTAAAAACGCCGGGCGTTGTTTTCGCAATCTGTATGGCCATCCGTGCCCTGTCAAAGGAAGGAGACTCTATCCTAATCCAGCGCCCGGTGTATTACCCGTTTTCCCAGTCTATTCTGGACAACGACCGAAAACTGGTGAATAACCCGCTCGTTTATCGTGACGGGAAATACCGGATCGATTTCGAGGATTTTGAAGAGAAAATCGTTCGGAACAAGGTGAAAATTTTTATTCTTTGTAATCCCCACAATCCGGTCGGCCGCGTGTGGACAAAGGAAGAGCTGATTCGTTTAGGTGATATTTGTGTAAAACACGGGGTCTATATTGTATCCGATGAAATCCATGCGGATTTTGTTTTCGAGGGATACCGGCATTCTGTTTTTGCAAGTCTGAAACCGGAGTATCTGGAGAGAACCATCACCTGCACGGCGCCAAGCAAGAGCTTCAATTTGGCGGGCCTGCAGGTATCCAATATTTTGATCGCCAACGGGGAGATCAGAAAAAAATTTCAGTTTGAAATCAACAGGTCAGGTTATTCCCAGCTAAACACAATGGGACTTGTCGCCTGCCAGGCTGCCTATGAAAGCGGCAGGCCGTGGCTTGAGAAGCTCAAACAATACCTTGCTGAAAATCTCGCGTTTGTCAGGAGCTTTTTGTCTGAAAAACTGCCGCGGATCGAAATGGTCGAGCCGGAGGGGACTTATCTGGTATGGCTCGATTTCCGCAGGCTCGGTCTGGATGACAGGCAGCTTGAAGACCTGATTGTGAACCGGGCAAAGCTGTGGCTGGACAGAGGTTCCATTTTCGGACCGGAGGGGAAGGGCTTTGAGAGGATCAATATCGCCTGCCCGAGGGTAACCCTGGAAAGAGCGCTGCTGCGGCTGGAGCAGGCGGTAAATCAGCAGAAAATCTGAGAACCCCTCTGGAACGAAAACATTCTTCAGCACCTCTTCGGAGGTGCTTTTGTTATATCCTTTTCATCATACCAACCCGAAAAGCCTTACCGTATTGGCGACGAGGAAACAGACGGCGATCCCCGTTACTGTTGGAATCGCAAACGACAGCAGTGTCCATTTCAGGCTCTGTGTTTCTTTTTTAATCGTAAGACAGGTAGTGCCGCAGGGCCAGTGCAGAAGGGAGAAGAGCATGACGCAGACAGCGGTCAGCCAGGTCCACCCGTGACTGACAAAAAGCGAATGGAGCTGTGTAAGGCTTTCAAAATCGGTCAGACTTCCCACCGCCATATAGCTCATAATGATGATCGGGATGACGATTTCATTTGCAGGGAATCCCAGAATGAACGCCATCAGAATATAACCGTCCAGTCCCAGCGTTCGGGCAAACGGGTCCAGAAACCCCGCGCATTGCGCGAGAAGGCTGATACCGCCGACCTGAATGTTGGCGAGCAGCCAGATCACAAGACCCGCGGGGGCGGCTACGACGACGGCGCGGCGCAGGACGAACAGCGTCCGGTCGAAGATGGAGCGGACGATTACCCGGCCGATCTGCGGGCGGCGGTAGGGGGGAAGCTCCAGATTGAACGAAGACGGCATCCCTTTTAAAATCGTCATGGAAAGAAGCTTGGAGATCAGCATGGTCAGAAAAACCCCGAAAACAATGACGGCGGTCAGGGTAAGCGCGGAAACGGCAGACTGGAAGGGGCCTGCCACGGCCGATGCAAAAAACATGGTGATGACGGCGATCAGGGTGGGAAACCTTCCGTTGCAGGGAACAAAGTTATTGGTCAGAATGGCGATGAGCCGTTCCCGGGGAGAGTCGATGATGCGGCAGCCGATCACACCGCAGGCATTGCAGCCGAAGCCCATGCACATGGTCAGGCTCTGCTTGCCGTGCGCGCAGGATTTGCGGAAGAGGTTGTCGAGGTTAAAGGCAACTCTGGGCAGGTATCCCAGATCTTCCAGCAGGGTGAACAAAGGAAAAAAGATCGCCATCGGCGGAAGCATGACGGAAACGACCCAGGCCAGGGTCCGGTATACTCCCTGAACCAGCAGCCCCGTTACCCATTCGGGTGCGGATATCCACTGGAAAAATTCCATCAGCCGGTCCTCTACCCAAAACAATCCGTCCGCAATCAGGCCGGACGGCACGTTTGCGCCGGTAATGGTGATCCAGAAAATACCGAGCAGCAATAAAATCATAATGGGAATGCCGGTCGCCTTTGAGGTCAGGATCTTATCGATCTTCTGGTCCCGCCGTGCGTATTCCGCCTTTTCATAAACGATCGTTTCGCTGCCGATTGCTTCACACAGCTCTACAATCCCGGTAACGATCCGGTCGCGGAAAGAGTCGTTCGAAATCCCCGCGCCTTCCAGAAACTCTTTTGCTTCTTTCAGCCGGTCCGAAATCTCTTTTTCCGATAAGATGTCTGCTCCGAGGAAATTTTTCATGGACTGCAGCAGGCTTTCATCGCCGTCCAGCAGCTTGAGCGCGACCCAGCGGCTGTTCAGCCTGCTGTCCAGCGCGCTTTCCAGAACGGGCTGAATCATTGCC
>UREO01000126.1 GCA_900546895.1 uncultured Oscillospiraceae bacterium | reverse complement strand
GCCATCAATGTCATTGAATCATTCAATATCCGCTTCTCCACAATCGTAAACATCGGTACACTCCCTTTTCTTTAACGAGTAGTAAAACATAGTCTTTTTTTATTATAAAGGTTTGTAGCGGATTTATCAATAAAAAAATGTGATTCGGCTAATTTTGCCGAATCACATTTGCGGTTGTATTTTATACATTTCACAGGATAATACATATCAGGCCGTTGCAGCCTTCATTGATGATCCGTTCTATCGTCTCGCGCACCTTATCCCGTGCGTCCGTAGGCATTCTGTACAGCTTGTTGTGCAGTCCCTCGTTGACAAGCTCATGCAGACTCTTGCCGAAAATATTGGATTCCCAGATTTTGGAGGGACTTTCTTCAAATTCCTTCAACATATACATGATCAGATCCTGCGACTGCTGCTCGGAACCCACAATCGGTGTCAGCTCCGTCGTAATTCTCGTCTTCATCATGTGGATCGAAGGCGCCGCGGCTTTCAGGCGCACTCCGTATTTGCCGCCCTGCTTGATGATTTCAGGCTCGTCGAGCGTAAGTTCCTCAATATCCGGCATTACAATTCCGTAGCCGGTGTCCTGCACATCCTGATAGGCGTCTTTGATCTTGTTGTATTGATCCCGGATTTTTGCAAGTCCGAGAATACTGTCGAGAAGCCCGCCCTCATCCTCAATGTCGATACCGGTTTTTTCACCCAGGATTTTATAGAACAGATTCGTCTGGAGATTGACGGCAACCCGCGCGTTGCCGGTTCCCAGATCGATGGATTCGGTTTTCGCCCCGCTGACATATTCGCATTGATTGATATCGTTGACGATCGACCCGACTTCCCGTATCCGGGAAATTTTCGAAGCCGAATTCTGGATGGTGCCGTAGACGGCGGAACGCAGCCAATGATTTTTTTCAAGGCTGGAAAGCCAGCGCGGCATATCGACCTTAATTGCCTTCACCGGGAATTCAAACAGCACTTTGGAAAGGATATCCCTGATTTGTCCCTCTTCCATTTCAAGGCAGTTGACAGGCGCCACGGGCACCTTGTATTTCTCCTGCATCTGCGAAGCCATGGAAACAGCGGGACTTGAATTCGGGTCGGTACAGTTCAGAAGGACAATAAAGGGCTTGTTGATTTCCTTCAGCTCTTTCACGACCCTCTCTTCCGCTTCCTCATATTCCTCCCGGGGAATATCGCTGATGCTGCCGTCGGTCGTGATGACCAGCCCGATGGTCGAGTGCTCCGTAATGACCTTCTTGGTCCCGATTTCCGCAGCCATATTGAACGGAATCGGCTCGTCGTACCACGGGGTCATCACCATGCGCGGCTGATCGTTTTCTATGTATCCGAGCGCGCTTGGAACAATGTAGCCGACGCAGTCGATCATGCGCACCGAGAAGGTGGCGCTGTCATCCACCTTTACTTTGACGGCCTGTTCCGGAATAAATTTCGGTTCCGTCGTCATAATGGTACGTCCTGCGGCGGACTGCGGCATTTCATCAATTGCGCGGTCGCGCCTGTAGCTTGAATCCATGTTCGGGACGACGATGGTATCCATGAATTTCTTAATAAAAGTGGATTTTCCGGTTCTTACCGGACCGACCACCCCAATATAAATATCACCGTTCGTGCGCTGGGAAATGTCACTGTAAATATTGCGTTCTTCCATTTTACCTCCCCCTCAGGCAGAGAAATTTAATTTTTATTGCGAAGGTCTCTCAAGGAATCTACATAGGAATCAGCAGCATCCCCCTGTTCTCAACGACATCACCGGCAAGGTCGTTTTCCAGTTTAATCGCATTGACCGAGGTGCAGTATTCACGGGCAATATTCCATAAGCTTTCACCCGCATTGGCGTAGTAAATACTTAATGCCGCGGATTTGTCCTGTGCCCTAGGTTTGGTTTCGTCAGCTGCGACATCTGTAATCAGCTTCAGGCTGTACTGGCTGTAAATTCCGGCGCTGAGCCTTAATTCAACCTTCAGATCAATTCCTCCGCCCGTAATCCGGTAGCTGATTCCCGCTACAAGAATTGAGGCGCTGCATTTGATATGATCCTCTTTCGCCTGGTAAGGGCGGGCATATTCAAAATCCATCAGCCGTTCAAAATAGACCGGCTTATTGTCCGGATTCAGGGCAAGCACACAGATGTTGAATTTCCCCTTATAATTGATCTGTCCGTTTGCATAGTCGGCGGAAACAGTGCTCATTTCATTCCAGATATCGATAATCTTCGAAATCGGTACATCCTCCAGTGCCAGAGAGCCCTTGTGAATATCGGTATCGTTGATGAATTCAACAGCATTGTCGATGGTTTTCTGTTTGGAGCTGATATTGAGCTCGTACTGCTTGGAGTAGGCGTCCGTTACCATGGTAACGTCGGCACTCTGATAGGCTGACGCGTTCACAAACACCTTGGCCTGAACGTCAAAGTAGGTCTGGTCACCGGAATAATCGTTTTTGATTTGTGCTTCCAGCCCGGCAACATTCAATTGAATGTTGAAGATACAGTTTTCAGAGGCCCCCTCACAGTCAACCATTTCATTAAACGGAAGCGCGTACTCCATCACTTCCAGAGCAGCTTCGTTATCCGCTGTGGAATACAGAAATTTTACGCATACTTCTCCCTTGATCATCAGCTTATTTGCGACAGGAGTGTAGTCCTGAAGCACCGCAAACGCGTCGGAACGAACCAGATTATCCGCGGGCGGTTTGCCCTGCCCGAGCTCCAGCACCTCTTCCACCGTGAACTGCTGCTGAGCGAACCCGGCTATCTTGTTGACCGACAGAGTGTTTTTCTGCTCTTCCACTCCCTCGCCGTCTATATTGGAGACCACCTCGTTTTCCGCCTGCACAATCACTTTCGCGCAGGCGGAAAAAGAACCGTGTATGTCCAGACGCCGGGGGCTGGTCGCACGGCAGTTAATATATTCCACCCTGGTAAACGCAAAAATCTGCGCGTTGTCGGCAGTCTGCTTCAACTGGATGACAGCGGAAAACGACTGACTGGTTTCATAGCAGTGAACAGCCGTACCGCCGGGATCAAGATAGAGTATTTTCACGGTATAACTGCCCTCCAGCGCCAGTCTGTCCCCTGTAATGCTTCTGGAGCCAATGTGCGGATAAACCTGACATTTTAAAATGCGCTGTATATCGGGGCAGTAGTCGGGCAGGCTGATGTCGAGATCCACCGGCTGCTCCTGGCAGCCATCATAAATCACTTCGCTGGTGGCCAATGCCTCACGGTTAAGCATATAATCCATAAAGGTTCTCTCCTTTTCCTGTTTCTACCTAATTGTTATTCTAATCTTGTACGGTTTATGCGCATTCGCATAAAAAATTACCGGCTGCATCAGCAGCCGGCATCCATTTTTTAATATTCTTTTTTTATGTTAAAAAACTTTCGTAATACAAATCCTAAAAATTTCGAGCTCTTCAAAACGACTACTTTCATCTCACAAACCTCCCATTATGTTCCACACCTTAAAAGTGTGATTCCCAATATGATCATGATGATCGCTACTATAAACAGGATTAATCCCGTTGGGCAAAAACAAGAGGCAGCCAGCCCGAGCCCAAAAGCAACCGAGCATTTTGCAATTAAGCAATTATTTCGTTGCCACATCCAGCTCACCGCCATTATCAAAATAAGACGATATTTCTTTTGTCTTATCCTCATTATATTCAGCGGCAAAGATTTTGGTTCGCTTATGACAGTAAAAAAATCAGGGCATTTCCGCTGTGGACAAAAATCTGCGCCTGATCTTCCGTGATCTCATTGCTGACACCGAGCGGATAAGCGGAGGAAACGGACGCTTCCCTGAGCGGATATTTCATTCCCTCATAACTCACCGTACAGAAACCGACGCCGAAAGGGAAAACGGAAATCGTCCGGCCTTTCAGCCCGCTCAGCGTCAGCCTGCCGCCGGAAAGCAGAAATACCCGGCAGTCCTTGTCCTCAATCACCGCCTTACAACCCTGAGAAGCCAGATATTGCAGAGCGCAGAAATTAGAAAAGGAATGATCGATCCTGCCGCCCAGAGCGCCGAAAAGAGTAAAATCACGATATCCCCTTTTAATTGCTTCCTTGATGGCCGCCATCATATCGGTGTCGTCTTTTTCTTTATTCAGACGGATGGTTTCAATGTTTTTCGGCAATTCATTTTTTACAGAGTCGAAATCGCCGATGAGCAGATCAGGCGTAAGATGATGCTCCAGCGCAACGTCCAGACCACCGTCGGCGCAAATAATAAAAGAATGATCCGGATCGATTTCATTCAGGACCCCGCCGTATTCGCAGGGCGACGAACCGATAATCACGCATTTTTTCATTTCATATTCCATTCTTTCAAATCTTTTACCTCATTGTACATAGCGACATAGCTTTCATGACGGGATTTACTGATCATCCCCTCTTCCACCGCTTTCAGAACGGCACAGCCCTTTTCACAGGTGTGGGAACAGGAGACAAATTTGCACTGATTCAGATAGGGCTCAAATTCCCGGAAACAATACTGAAGATTTTCCTTTTTCACCAGATCATAGCGTTCCACGCTGATGGAAGAAAAACCCGGCGTATCCGCAACATAGGTATTCTTCCCCAGCTTTAAAAAGGCAACCTGCCTTGTGGTGTGGCGGCCGCGTCCAAGCTTCCGGCTGATTTCCCCGGTCTGAAGATGGAAGCGCGAATCGATCCTGTTCAGCAGAGAGGATTTTCCGACCCCGGAATTTCCGGTAAACGCTGAAATTTTCCCCTTCAACAGCTTCTCTACTTCTTCAACTCCCCCTCCCGTAGCCGAAGAAATCGTAAGCAGCGGAATCCCGGTCGTCTGATAAATATCGCTCAGCCACCGGCAGTCTTTCAAATCGCTTTTGGAGATCACGATAACAGGCTCAATCCCCTTGTCCTCCGCCGCAGCAATGATTTTATCAATTACCAGCGTACTGGGGGACGGATCGCAGATTGACACGACGATCACCAGCTGATCGATGTTGGCAACCGGCGGGCGCACTAAAGAATTCTTTCGCGGGAATATTTCCTCAATCGTGCCTGTCCCGTCTTTCTCCAGACTGACGGTTACACGGTCGCCAACAAAAGGGGTCACCTTGTTTTTCCGGAAAACGCCTCTGGCTTTGCATTCATACAGCGTATCGGCGGCCTCCACATAGTAAAAACCGCCGATGCCTTTTAGAATGATACCGTTTATCTTATCCATAAGCATCAGTCCGAAGGAGTGATGGGGCCGCTTGGGATATCGCTGCTTCCCCCCGTGCTGCTGGCATTGTTATACGGATAGCTTTCCCCTGCCGTGGAAGTGCCCGCGTCAAAGTCAAGCGTAAACTCCTGATACTTGTTTCCGTCCAACTGAATAATCAGCTGCTTTTTGCCGCTGCTGCCTTTAAAAGTAAGCTGACATACGTCATTATAGGACGGGTTCACGGTCTTTTCCGTCTGGAGCTCGTTGCCCAAGTACGCTTTCAGGTTAATGTCGTGAGTCACTTCTTTCGGGAGCTTGACAAAGACATCAATGGATTTCTCCGATTTCTTACCGGAACTGACCACGATGGACACCGCGCTGCCCTTCACGACCTGTACGCCTGGCAGAGGGGAGGTTTCGATGACTACGTTTTTTGCTTTATCGCTGTCATCCTGTGCGGTAATATTCCCGACTGTCAGACCCGCCGCGATTATTTCCGTTTTGGCATCCTCTATATTTTTGTCGATTACGGCAGGAACGGCCGTTTTTTCTTCCTCGCCGCCGGTGCTGATATAAAGCTTCACCTTTGTTCCTTCCGTAACCTGCGTTCCCGCAGCCGGATCGGTATATTTTACATGGCCCTTCTCGGTTTGATCGTCGATCACCGGCAAAGCGTCGTACAACAGATTTACTTTTTCCAGATCAGCGATCGCTTCCTCCTGTGTTTTGTCGGAAACGTCAGGGACCGAGACCGGTTTGCCGCCCGCATTAATGGTAAGGGTGATTTCCGCATTGGCTTTTACGGTTGTGCCCTCTTTGGGGCTTTGGCTCAGAATAATTCCCGTTTTCTGAGTGGAATCATTTTTCGTTTCGGTAACAAAGGTCAGATTTTTATACTGATCATTGTTCTTTACTTCTTCTTTTACCTCATCGTAGGTTTTTCCTCTGAAATCCGGTAAAACAATATTGCCGGCTCCGCTGTTACAGCTGTGAAACAGCGCGGCGATACCAAAGCCGATGACAACAATCAGAAACGCAGAGGCAATCCCCGCAATCACTAAAGAGGCGGTCGACTTTTTCTTCTTCTTTTTGGGGGCTCTGGACGGTTCTTCCTCATATTCATAATTATCATTGTACGCGGAAGGCTCCGCTCCCTTGACCGTGTTGATCGCGTCAATATATTTGGTAGGTTTCTCATCAATAAAATATTTGTACTGGAAACTGATGCTCGGATTTCTCCGGAAAGCTTCGATATCCCTAAGCATTTCTGCGGCGGACTGATACCTTTGCGCGGGATTTTTCTGCATCGCCTTTAACGTGATTTCCTCCAGACCGTCCGGCACGGAGGGATTGATTTCCTTGGGGGGCTTGGGGTCTGTCTGCAGCTGCATAATGGCGACGGAAACAGCGCTGTCGGCTTCAAACGGGAGACGGCCCGTAATCATTTCGTAAAGCATGACCCCTACGGAGTAAATGTCCGCCTTTTCGTCGGTCAGATCTCCCCTTGCCTGCTCCGGCGCGATGTAATGGACCGACCCGATCGCTTTGTCCGTCATCGTCCGCGTTTCACTGCGTGAAAAACGGGCAATACCAAAATCGGTCACTTTGATCGTTCCGTCCTGCAGCAGCATAATATTCTGGGGCTTTATGTCGCGGTGGACGATTCCCTTTTCATGAGCGTGCTGAAGCGCGCGCAGAATCTGGACGGTAAAATGGATGGCTTCTTTCCATTTGATTTCTTTCTGCTGATCCAAATATTCCTTTAGCGTGATTCCATCGATAAATTCTTCGACAATGTACTGGATTCTGTCACCGAAGCTGACGTCGTAAACCTTGACAATGTTCGGGTGGGAAAGTACTGCAATCGCCTTCGACTCATTTTTGAAGCGGCGAATAAACTCGTCGTTTTCCAAAAACTCGTCCTTGAGTATTTTGATTGCGACCGTACGGTCGTCAATCGTATCATACGCTCGGTAAACCAGAGCCATTCCGCCGGTACCGATCAGTTCATGTATTTCGTAGCGTCCGTCGAGCCGTTTCCCTGTGTATTTATCCATAAAATCAACTCCTGTCAGCAGTAGTTTTCAATGATGACAACCGTAATGTTGTCACCGCCCCCACAGTCTTTCGCGAGCGTTACAAGCTTGTCTGTCAGTCTGTCGGCGTCCATGGTTTTGGATAGCGCAAAAATTTGTTTGGCATCGATATAATTCGTAAGACCGTCCGTACAGATCAGAAGCATGCTACCGGAATGAAACTCATTTTCACAGTAATCAATTTGGATGGAAGGTTCGACCCCAAGTGCACGGGTAATAATGTTTTTCTGGGGATGGATCTTTGCCTGCTGCTCCGTAATGTCCCCGTTATTAACCATTTCCTGTACCATGGAGTGATCCGTAGTCAATTGCCGAATATTATTTTCCGTTATTAAATACGCCCTGCTGTCCCCGGCATGGGCAATATGGGCAATCCCGTCCGAAACGATCACCGCAACCACGGTCGTTCCCATACCGGTAAGCTGGATATGGTTTATTGCTTCGTCATGGATGGCGAGATTGGCGTTGTGAATCGCCGCCATCATCAGATTTTTTACGGAAGTGTCAGCCATCCCTTCATGATAGGATGCGGCAATGCTTTCGGAAATTTTCTCTACCGCAATTTCACTCGCAATATTGCCTCCGTTGACACCGCCCATTCCGTCACAGACAACGGCCCAAGCGGAATGTTCGGAAAAGGTACCGCTTTTGCAGGCGTCCTGATTGGTTTGTCTGACAAGGCCAATATCACTTTTACTGAATACTCTCAACATTGGCCACCTCCTCTTTGTACCTGCGTCTGAGCTGTCCGCAGGAAGCGTTTATATCCGAGCCGAGCGTCCTGCGGACGGTGACGGTGATTCCCTTACCCGAAAGAACGCGGCTGAATTTTTGCAGTCGGTCGGCAGAGCTTTTTTTAAATCCGGCTCCGCTGACATCATTGACAGGGATCAGATTGACATGACTGAGTATCCCGCTGAGCCTTCCCGCAAGCTCCCTTGCGCAGACGTCGCTGTCGTTCATCCCGTGAATCATGGCATACTCAAAGGAAATCCGGCGGCCCGTCATATCGGCATAGTACCGACACGCTTTCATCAACTCCTCCATTCCCCATTTCCGGTTGACCGGCATG
>UREO01000125.1 GCA_900546895.1 uncultured Oscillospiraceae bacterium | reverse complement strand
GATCTGCGCATGTCTCGTGGGCTCGGAGATGTGTATAAGAGACAGATAATATACCTAACAATATGTCAACCTCTGTATCAGATCTTAGGCCTACAGCAAATTCCATTTCGATTTGCGAGACGAAACGCGTTCCTCCCCCCCCCGAAGGCGAAGGAGGAACGCAACCTTGCTGCAAAATCAACTGGAAATGCTGTAGTGTTGTTTAGGAGCGTGGCATCCGCCCTTGGGGTCTCCATCAACCTGCTCGGGTTTGAGCCGCAACTGTCTGCGGAACAGTCATGCATTTCTGCGGGCAATGCTCCCGGAAATTTGAGGCCGCCAAAACATGGCGGCCTCAAACTGTTTTCAGAATCTTATTCCTGCTCTTCAAATTCTTCAATATTGACATATTCCAGAATTTTTTCCGTAAAGACGATCCCGTTCAGATGGTCGATTTCGTGACAAAGACATTTTGCCATATCACCCGTCACGTCTAAAGTGATCGGCTTCCCGTTTTCATCCAAAGCCTTTACCACGACATGGGACGGTCTTTTCAACCGGCCCCAGATACCGGGGAAGCTCAGGCATCCCTCGATCACCGTCTGCTCGCCGCTTTCTTCCACGATCTCAGGATTCACCAGCTTAAAGAGTCCTTCCCCCATATCGACGACCACTAAACGCCTTAAAATCCCGATCTGATTTGCTGCCAGTCCGCCGCCGTTCGGGGCGTGGTACATTGTCTCCGCCATATCGCCGAGAAGCTGACGGATATGGTCATCCACCTTGGCAACGGGTTTGCAGACCTTACGAAGAATTTCATCATCAAACGTTCTAATTTGCCGCAACGCCATCGGTCACCCTCCTGCTCGATTCCGCCCTCGATTTTCTCTCGCTGTTTTCAAACAAAAATACGCTCTCAATCGGTTCCCCGAACACCCTTGCAATATCGTATGCAAGCCAGACGGAAGGCTCATTTTTCCCGGTTTCGACCGCATTGATCGCCTGTCTGGACGCGCCCACCAACTCGCCCAGCTGCTCTTGGGTCAGTCCGAACAGTTCCCGAAGCTCTTTTACCCTGTTTCTCACATTCAACCCTCCAAAGTAAAGTTTACCTTACATATATAATAGCATTGGAACGCATTTATGTCAACTTGACCTTACATTCTTATTGATTAATTTTATTTTGCCGGAATTTATGGTATCATGATACAAAGAAAATGGAGGCGCGCAGACAAATGGAAAAATCGAGAACATATCAAATTCTGTCCGATCTGAACAGAATGAAATGGAGCGTTACCTATAAAGGAATCATCGCCGGACTGATCGCCGGGCTTTTGGTGGCGATCTACCGGCTGGGGATTGAATTCGGCACCGAAAAATCGCTGAAGGCGTATCAGTTTTTACGGCTGCATCCGATCTATATTGTTCCGTGGATGTTCTTTATCGCAATTGCGGGCTACCTGACCTACCGGTTGGCAAAGCTGGAGCCGTACGCGAAGGGGAGCGGTATCCCGCAGGTTGAGGGAATCGTCTTGTTCGGAATGAAAATGAAGTGGTACACCGTACTGCTTGTGCGTTATCTTGCGGGAATCCTGACGTCTTTCTTCGGCGTTTCTCTGGGCCGGGAGGGTCCGTCCATCCAAATCGGAGCCGCCGGCAGCCAGGCGTTTGCAAAGAAAGCCGGAAAAAGTAAGCTGGAGGATAACTATCTGATTACCGCCGGCGCTTCGGCCGGACTTTCCGCCGCGTTTAACGCGCCTTTGTCCGGAATTGTGTTTGCGCTGGAGGAAATCCACCGGACCTTTTCGCCCAATATCCTGATCGGTGCAACCACGGCCGCGCTGACGGCCGATCTGGTATCAAAATACTTTTTCGGGCTGAAGCCGGTGCTGAATTACACGGACATCCCGCAGCTGCCCATTCGATATTACGGCCTGCTGCTGCCGCTTGGGATTCTCTCCGGGATGGTGGGGGCCGCCGCCAACAAGGGCCTGCTGGACATTGACCGGCTTTACGCAAAGCTGCCCGTTTTTTTGCGGCCCGGCGCCGCGCTGCTTCTTGCTTTGCCCTGCGGGCTGCTGATCCCCCAGGTGCTGGGCGGCGGCCAGAATCTGATCAAGCTGTCCGAAAGCGCCCAGATCAGCATTTCCCTGCTGGCAATCTATCTGGTTATGAAGCTCGTTTTTACCTGTGTTTGTTTTGGAAGCGGGATTCCCGGCGGTATTTTTATGCCCATCCTCTCCCTGGGGGCTATGACCGGGTGTGTTTTCGGAAAAATAATTACCGTATGGGGGTTGTCGGCGGACTTTATTCCCGCGTTCTGTGTCTGCGCAATGGCGGGGGCCATGTCCGGTTCCGTAAAAGCGCCCGTCACCAGTATCCTGCTGATGGCGGAAATGACGGGTTCGCTGGTACACCTGCTGCCGGTCGCGGCAGTCGCTTTTATTGCGCTGCTTACCTCCGATCTACTGAAAATTTCCCCGATTTACGAGGTGCTGCTGGAACGTCTGACCGATGAGGAAAAGGGAGGCGCCGACGGGAAAAAGACAGGCGCTCTTATTGAAATTCCGGTGGAGCTCGGCTCTAGGGTTGCCAGAAAAAAGGTGAAGGACGTCGGCTGGCCGGAAGGCGCGCTGATCGTATCTCTGAACAGGGGAGAAAAAGAGCTGGTCCCCAACGGGGAAACACAGATTCTGCCCGGCGACTATCTGGTGGTCCTTTCTTCCGAACAGGCGTTTGATGAAATGAACCGGTCGCTCATGGAGCTTTGCCGTTCCGATTCGTAACGATCCTGCAACGGCATGCGGTGCCTGTGTTTCGGCAATTTTACGGCGGACAAAGCAAACTCCGCCTCTTATTGCTCCTCCTGCGTCATCGGCACGCCGCAGCCCTGGCAAAAAGCGTTCATTTGAAAAAATTAGAAGACATCAAAACACCGCATGTTCATAGCCGTCCCGTGAACATGCGGTGTTTATATTTTAATGAAATAATACTATATGTATATTTATTTTTCCCTGAACCACTGCGACATCCCGGCGCCTACTTCGTCATTGGGACGCTCCGCGAAGCCGAACTGTTTATAAAACGACTCCCTGCCCTTGGCGGCCATCAGATTAAAGAGGATCGCCTGGCCGCTTTTCAGCCGGGAGGTAAAAAAGTCCATCAATTCCTGCACCATCGTCTTTGCAATGCCGTTTTTCTGATAGTCCGGAAGGACGATCACATCTGAAATCAGCACGACGTACCCTCCGTCGCTGACGGCGCGGGCATGTCCGACGATTTTATCCCCGTCCGCCGCACAAATGATGTAAGCGGAATTGCGAAGCCCTTCCTTTGCCTGAGAGGGTTCGATCGGGTCCCACCCCACTGCCCTGCGCAGCGCGTTGTAATCCTCCACCGTAATTTCATGCCGGTACTCTATCGACACATAGCCTCATTCCCTTCGTTTTTTTAACATTATAACAGGGAAATGTTAATTTTTCTGCTATTTTCCTATCGGCAGTGATCCTCTTTATGAAGGATCTTTATGGGTGTTTCAGAGGAATAGCTTCGCTTTCCGATCCTTACGTTGCGCTCCATCTTTTCAGGGTGGGGAACCACTCCAGCATGGCCGCGCGGGCCTGGTCCCTGTCCTGATACCTGCCGGAATCCTTTTCATAGTCCAGACAGAAGTCGATCATCTGCTCCATGGTGCAGTCAGCGGTAAACGCGCCGTTCTGATAGCAATAACAGCAGTAATCCGTATTTTGAGAGCCGTCCTTCTCCGTTCCGTACTGATTCTCCTGCGTCATCGGCATGCCGCAGCTTTGGCAGAAATCGTGCAGGGCAACGTAAATATTGACCCGCGCGTCGGTGTAGTCGGCGTCCGGCAGATATTCCTCAAAATCACAGGAAAATTTTCTGCAGAGCTCCGTATTCCATATTTCCTGCCAGAAAGCCGCCATGCCGCTGCGCGTGTTCCCGCGGAACGAAAATTTTGCGTATTTTCCCGCCGGAATCACGGCGACCTTCCCGTTTTCCGGCAGTTCCCCGATTCCCGACACCTCACAGCACGCCATCATATCATAGTTTCCCTGCGTGCCGTTTTCATAATTGGTATACAGACCGAAGGCAGTCTCTCCCGTTCTGTGGGGTATTTTCTGAATCACCCCATCGAAGAACGACTGCCACAGACTGCCGATTTTTTCCGGCATATCCGTTTCGGAATTTCCCGTGCGGGTACAAAGCCCCACCACCGTTTTCTGCTCTAATTCAACAATTTCATAATCCATAGGGTTCCCTCTTTTCTATTTGATGCAACAAGAATACCATACGAAATATGACATCAGAGCGTCATATTATCCATCTTTTTGATACAGCGAAACAATTTTTTTCGCTTTTTCCTTCAAAATGTCCCGGATATGCTGCGGGGAAACCACCCTGACGTCCTCCCCGAAGGAAAGCAGATAACCGTATACCCAGCCGTCTTCTATATACTTCACCGTCACGGAAAAACTGCCGTCCTTGTTTTTCTGAACCAGCCTGTGATCAAAATCGTCATAAATACGGTATGCCATCCGCGGAGAAAACCAAAGCGAAAGCGTGACCTCGGCGCCCGGCCCGAAACCCTGCGGCTCCAGTTCCGGAACCGACCGGTCCCTGCGCGCAAAAGATTCCTCCGTCAGGCACACGTCCTGCATCCGCATAATTTTGAAGGTACGGAAAGCCTGCTTATCCAGACAAAAGCCCTGCAAATACCATGCCGCGCCCTTAAATCGCAGCTTTACGGGTTCCACTTTGCGGAAGCTTTTTCCACCGTTGGAGGCATAATAGTTGAAAGTTACCATACGCCGTTCCAATATTCCTGTTTTCAGAGCGGAAAATTTTCTGCGCTCATTGTCTCCTTCGCCCCAGGCGGAGAAATCCACATCGATCCAATCGCCGCTCTGCCTTTGGAACAGCGCGCTCAAGCGGGAAAGCACCTCGCCGCCTTCCCCGGTATTGGTCGCTTTCAGGCTTTGCAGAGCAAACAGAATCTCGTTCTGCTCCTTTTCGGACAGTAAGGATTTATCCAGTACAAAATCGGGAAGCAGGCGGATGCCGCCCCCTTTTCCTTTCCTTGCGTAAACCGGAACCCCTGCCGCCGAAAGTTTGTCGATATCCCGGTAGATGGTCCGTGCGGAAACCTCAAAGCGCTCCGCAAGCTCCCCGGCCGTCGTGCCGGAACGCGTTAAAAGCAGATAGATGATTTCAAACAGCCGATTGCTCTGCATAGAGGCGGCCCCCTTTTTTCTTTCAGTATAGCACAGGGAGACGGAATGATAAATGAAAACAGCAGGGGAGGACCGTCCCGGCCGATTGCCGGAACGGTCCTCTCCTGAGAAATAAAGAGTTTGAATTTTTAAGCGCTTTTTCGATGACCTCCGCATTGCCCAGAGAATCCCCGAAAGAAAACAGCCCGGCCCCTCCTGTTTTACAGGTCTTTTTTATTCTGATCGAAGATCACCGCGATCAGGATAATCGCGCCCATGGCAATGGTCTGCCAGTAGGAGGAAACGCCCAGAAGGCTGAGCGCGTTGTTGATGATCCCGATGACGCACAGGCCGAGGACGGTCTGACTGATGCCGCCGCGTCCGCCGCTCATGCTGGTGCCGCCCATGGCGACCGCCGCAATCGCGTTCAGCTCGTAGCCGTTGGCCGCCGCGGGCTGGCCCGCCTGCAGCCGGGAGGAAAGCACTGCGCCGGCAAGGGCCGCCAGAACGGCGCAGATGATGTATACGTAAAATTTAACCCGTTTTACATTGATGCCGCTCAGCTGGGAAACATCCTCGCTGCTGCCTACGGCAAAGACATAGCGGCCGAAGCAGGTCCTGCGCAGGACCAGAAAAGCGACTGCGAGAATGAGGATCATGATGATGACCATGACCGGAATCGGCCCGATATAGCCGAGGCCGAGCCACGCGTAAGCGTCCGGAAGTCCGAACACCGGTTTCGCGTTGGTATAGACATAGGCAAGGCCCCTTGCGATACTCATCATAGCCAGTGTCGCCACAAAGGGAGGCACGCGCAGCTTCGCGATGTTAAACGCCGTGATCGTGCCGCAGACACCGCCGACCACAAGGGAGGTGCCGAAAATCACCAGCAGGCTCATCGGGATTCCTGCGTCCGGCACAAGCTGGATCAGGGAAGTGGACACAATGCCGGAAAGCGCCGCGACCGAGCCGACGGAAAGGTCGATACCGCCGGTCAGGATGACAAAGGTCATGCCCGTTGCGATCAGCGCGTTGATAGTGATTTGCATCAGTACGTTAATCAGGTTGCCCACTTCGGAGAAACGCGGTACAAAGATCAGTGAAACAAGAAACAGCACCGCCAAAAAGAGCACCATAGTGTAATCCTGGGTAATCTGTCTTAGCTTTTTCATAGCAATTTCATTTTTCATTTTTATGCCTCCCGGCTCAGCCAGCGTTTAGGCTGGCAAGCTTCATGATATCTTTTTCGGCGACATTGGTATTGTCGAGCGTACCCGAAACGTGCCCCTCGCGCATGATCATGATTCGGGTGGAAACGCCGATCACCTCCGGCATTTCGGACGACACCATGATGATGCTTCCGCCGTTTTCCACAAATTCCTTCATCAGGGCGTAGATTTCGGCTTTCGCGTTGACGTCGATGCCCCTGGTCGGCTCATCCATAATCAGGATTTTCGATTTCGCGACCAGCCATTTGGCGATAACCACCTTTTGCTGGTTTCCGCCGGAGAGGTTCTTGGTCCGCGCGTTTTCGTCCGGGGTTTTGGTGTGGAGCCGCTGAATGTAGTCGCGGGCGACGTCGGTTTCCCATTTCCGGTCGATTACGCCGCGGGTGGAGTTTGCGTAAAGGCTGGCGAGAGAGGTGTTTTCCTTCACGGATTTCTGCAGCAGCAGGCCCTGGCCCCTCCTGTCCTCGGGAATCAGCCCGATTCCCGCCTTGATCGCCTGACGCGGGGATTCAAAGTGGACCTCTTTGCCGAAAACATAGCATTTTCCGCCGTCCAGCTTATCCGCACCGAAAATCGCTCGCATCACTTCGGTTCTGCCCGCGCCGATCAGCCCGGCGACGCCCAGGATCTCGCCCTTTTTGAGCTCGAAGGACACGTCCTCAAATACGCCGTTGCGCGTCAGGTGCTCCGCTTTCAGCACGACTTCGTCCTTGACCGCGTCCTTTTCCGGCCGGTAGTAAAACTGGGTCATCTGCCGTCCGACCATCAGGGTAATCATGTCGTCCTCCGAAATTTCGGATAACAGGGCCGTCTTAATCAGCTGCCCGTCGCGCAGGATGCTGATGCGGTCGCCGATGGCCGTAATTTCTTTCAGTCTGTGCGATATATAAATAACTGCGACATTATTTGTTTTCAACTTATTGATGACGGTGAACAGTGCGTCCACCTCTTTGTTGGAAAGAGAGGAGGTCGGTTCGTCCATAATGACCAGCGAACTGTCCTGCGAGACCGCCCTGGCGATTTCCACCATCTGCCTGTCGGCGTTGTTCAGGCGGCGTATCATGGCCTTTGCGTTGATTTTGACTCCGATGGAATCCAGAATTTCCTGTGTTTTCTGATTCATGGTCTTTTTGTCGATCAGATTGGTTCCCCTGATCTTCGGTTCGCGCCCGAGAAATATGTTTTCCGCTACGGTTAAATCAGGAATTACGCTCAATTCCTGATGGATTACGCTGATCCCGTGCGCCAGCCCCTCGCGGGTGTTCATAAAGCGCACTTCTTCACCATTGACTTTCAGGCTTCCGCTGTCGGTCTGGTATACTCCGGAGATGATCTTGATCAGCGTGGATTTCCCGGCTCCGTTCTCGCCCAAAAGGACATGGACTTCGCCCGGATAAAAATCTACCGAAATATCGGACAGCGCTTTAACCCCGGGAAAGGACTTATTGATATTGGACAACTCTACAATCGGTTTCTGCCCCATTTGTATGCTTCCTTTCCATACAAAATTAAATGGCGGGGACAGGCAATGGCTCACCCATCCCCGCGGAAAAATCAGGTAGGCTTATTTGGCGTTGGACTGATCGATGATATACGGAGAAATCGCGATCAGCTTTTCGACGGTTTTTCCGTTGATGGTATCAACAGCGGACTGAAGAGCGGTTTCGCCGATCTTTGCGGGGTCCTGTGCAACGTCTGCGACCCAGAGGCTGCCTTCCTTCTTGATTTCGGCAATCCCTTCCGGATTTCCGTCAAAGCCGATGATTTTAACCTGCTTGTTGGCCGATTTAATGGAGGAGAGAGCGCCCATGGCGGCCGGATCACCCACACAGAAAACCGCGTCGAGGTCGGCGTGTTTCTGGAGCATGTTCTGCATGACGTCGGCAGCCTTTGCCTGGTCGCCGGAGTAGTTCTGTACGTCTACGACCTTCACGTCAGGAG
>UREO01000124.1 GCA_900546895.1 uncultured Oscillospiraceae bacterium | reverse complement strand
GGTTATATAGAAAGTCGTCATCCGTCATTTCAATTTCATGATTGACGATCCCTCTTACAAAAAAACGGATATGAGTGATAAATCGGCTGTAATTTAAAGAATCCTCATCCAGTTCCATAGAATAGTGATATTTCACAATACTCATAATCTCATTGACTGTTTCTGTCACGATAATCGTATGCTGAATTTCTTCTCCATTTTGCTGAGCGTTTACAAAATGAAGAGCGATAAACCCCGCCTCATCTTCTGGGAGCACCACTCCTTCGTAGTACTCCACTATTTCCAAAGCGTAAAGAGCTGCGGCATATTCTTTAGCATAATACTTTTTTATCTCCCATAAAAGCGCGTTGCGGATATGCATTCCTTCTTTGTACCTTGATAATGCATAGCTAATATGATCAGTAAGAGCAATATAAATGCTGTCATGAAAACGGACATTCAATTTCTTTTGTGCCTCAAGAATAATTTTGTTGGATAACTCCACATGATTCAAGGGAATTTCTTGAAGCAGCGTTATAAATCGAGAGGATAGTTCAGGGGAATCCAGCACAAATGTTTTGTCTATTTTCAGGGGATCAATTTCATCTCCTGCTTTTTTCTGAAATGCAATTCCCCTGCCAAGCAGAACAACCTCCAACAACTGCTCGTTTTCTGCCAAAACAATATTATTGTTGTACACCTTTTTAATTTTCATTTGTTTCCCCCTCCCATTTAATAGCGTTGTCCTTTTATATATAGAAACACCTAAATCGCAATAAAACACAAAACTAAAGTGTCATGTTTTATTGCGATTTAGGTGTTGCCTGCGTACAGTTACAATCCTAAAGCGTTGTTTATAGGATAACACAAAATGAATCACTTTTCAATATAATTCACAAGATTTCTATCTTTTAATACTTTCCGTAAGAATTTTTATTTATTTTTTCTAATGTAAAAATTAATAATTGTTTTATAAGTTCTTTTTATTGACATATTTCAAATGTCGAGTATAATAAAAGCTAAATTTAATAATTGGATTGTAACCCTTGCGGGCAATACCTAAAAATACGGTTTTGTATTTTTGGGTATTTTTTATTTTTATATTAAAATTTTGAATTATTACGAAAGAATCGAGGTGAAATTCACAAACGTACTCCAGTAATAAATAATTGGAATTATTTAATTTTAAAATCAACAAAATTGAGAGGGAAAGTTATGAAACAATTTACTTACATCATTCAAGACAAACTCGGAATACACGCCCGCCCGGCCGGACTGATTGTAAAGCTTGCACAAAGCTGTACGTCTGACATCCGCATTTCACTGAAAGATAAGACTGTCAATGCCAAAACAATTTTTGCCGTCATGAATCTTAATGCCAAATATCATGATCCTCTTATTTTTTCCATTGAAGGTGAAAACGAACAAGAAGATTACGAAAAAGCAAAAGCGTTTTGCGAAAAAAATATTTAAATAGGAAGTATAAAGCTTCGCGGGCACTTGTAGCATTCTTAGTACAGCTAACGATTTGAGCAAAGCCGGTTTTTACGTCATCGGCTGAACTATAAATGGATTTCACAACAGGGAGGAAGCCACAATGATGGCGGAACAAGTAAGTGATATTGCGCTTACAGCAGGTGTCATATTACAAGAGAACGGCGCGGAAACGTACAGAATAGGAACTACGGTTTCCGCGATTTGTCAATCCTATGGATTTACTGCAGAGAGTTCGGTAATATCCGATGAAATTCTATTGGTCGTGACACAGCCCCGGCAAGAAAAGTTCATGTCCATAAAAAAAGCCAAGCATAAACATATTGATTTATACAGAATCGAATTAGTCAATACCTTTTCCAGACAACTAAAAGGGAATTCACTGTCCTATGAGGAAGCAAAAAATGAACTGAAAGCCATTGAAGAGTCCTCTGATTTCAGTCTGCCGGTAAGGACCATGGCTGCCTGTATGACCGGATTTATTTATACTCTGTTTTTTGGCGGATCCCTTTGGGAAGGATTTGTTTCGGTTGCGGTTTGTCTGGTTACCTATCTGATAATTCAAAAATTTTCGTGTTTTGAAATTCAGTTTTTGAAATTCTATCTGTCAGGTTTAACGATTGGGAGTATCAGCATACTTTGTAATATACTTATTCCTACCGTCAATGAACAAACGATTATTACAGGTTCGATTATGATCCTTCTTCCAGGCGTTGCGCTGACGAATGGAGTCAAGGACATTATCTACGGATATTTTTCATCAGGCATCTCGAAACTTTGCGAAGCTCTACTGATTATCACGGCAGTAGGCGCAGGGGTGGGAACCATATTGTTAATTAGAAAATAAAAGGATAAGATAATTGTGTCGTTAAAAATGATTTTTTTGGCTTTTGGGGGCAGTTTGTTTCCCGTCATTCTGTTTAATATTGACAGAAAAAAAATATTTTTTGCTGGTATCAGCGGTATGCTTGGCTGGATTGCTTACAGTCTGACTTTAGAAAAAACCGGAAGCCCTATAGTCAGTTCTTTTTTTGGTGCGACTGCGGTAAACATGTACAGTGAGTTGATGGCACGGATCATAAAAGCACCTGCCTCTACACTTTACATCCCAGGAATTTTCCCTTTGGTGCCAGGATTTATAGCATACGATGCCATTATTTTTCTGGTTGAAAAAAATTACGCTGCTGCTCAAGACTACGGAATACAAGTATTGGAAATTGCGGGCTCCATAGGTTTTGGAATGATGTTATCCTCTTCGGTAATTCAGTACATTTTTAAGTATATTAAGGCACATGAAGCAGTACAAACAGACTGAGCGGAAATGTATTTTTGGGCTAACCCGGCAAATGGTTTTGCTCAAAATATGGTTGTAAGTTAAACAGACGTTCCAGTGACGGTGAGAGAAAAAGCCAAGGATTCCAGCGCTCTCTGATGAAGAGAGACAGAATCTCTGGCTTTCTTTTCATATTGTTTTACAGTATGCCACCCGTCAAAGCTATAGCAATTCCAGTTACGTTTGCTAGACAAAACATATTCCTCCCCCCGCCGAAGGCGGGGGGAGGAACGCAACCTTGTTGCAGAATCAACTGGAAATGCTGTAAAAAGTTGTTTCAATCGGGAATATTTTTCAGGAGCAAAGGTCAATGATTGCCTGTGTGAAAACTTTCGCTCCCATGAGCAGTTCCTCGATGACTGCATATTCGTCCGCGCCATGCATACGGTTATCCGTTTCCGGCATAGAGCATCCAAAGGCGACGCCGTTTTTCAGGCGATGTGCGTAAGTTCCCCCGCCAATCGCCACACATTCTCCCTTCCTGCCCGAATACTGCTCGTAGCACTTCAGCAGCGTCTGAATAAACGGTGTATCCTTTGAAACATGGTGAGCCGGCGAAACACCCTTATCGTCCGGAGTCAAGCCGTAAGCCTTTGCTTTCTCACAAAAGATATCCTTTAAATTTTCATTGGTGGCGCATACGGGAGTACGGCCGTCAAAATAGCCTTTCAGTCCTGTAAGTTTATACTCAAACAAGTTCAGACTCATTGTCAGAGGGCCGGAAATCTCATCTTCCATAGCGACTCCGGGAGCTTTTCCAAACCAGTCACCGTGCGGGAAAAGCTGATTTACAGCGCAAAGCTTTTCAAATCCTTCCGATTTTGCGAATGGAATTCCGACTAATAAATCGATAAGCCCGGTAATGGCGTTATTTCCGTCTCCCGGCGAAGAAGCATGCGCACAGACTCCCTGCGCTTTTACGATAATCTTTCCGTTATCCTCCTTGCATTCAAACGAAACGCCGGTTCTGGCAGCAGCCGCAGCGGTGCAGGCGGAAAGTTCCTGCGCAGAAAGCCCTTCCACCACAGCCTCGGCAGTGTCAGGAACCACATTGCTCTTCACGCCGCCGTGAACGGAAAAAATGCGCGGCAGCGCAGGGTCTTCTTTCCAACCGGCCTTCACCCAAATGCTGTAACGCCCCTTTTCAATATTGACCACAGGGAACGCGGCATCCGGTGAAAAAGTCATGGGTGCTTCCGGTTCCTGTTCATAATAATGGGTAATGTCCGCGCTGCCGCATTCCTCGTCGGTGCCGAGAACAAGACGGGCGTTCTTCTTCAACGGAACCTTCAGGTCACGAACCGCCTTTAATGCGTACAGCGCAGCGATTGCCGGGCCTTTGTCATCCGCAGAGCCTCTGCCGTATAATCTGCCGTCTTTTACAAGCGGCTCAAACGGCTGCGTCACCGTCCAGCCGTTTCCTGCGGGAACAACATCCAGATGCGCCAGAATATCAAGCTGCCTTGGAAGGTTATTCAAATCGACAGCCGCCGCGTAGTTATCATAATTTTTTACTAAAAATCCCATGTCTTTCGCAATTTGCACGGCTGCGGCAAGCGCCTTTGCCGGATACTCCCCAAAAGGCATTCCTTCTTTGGGTTCCCCTTTTTCGCTCGGGATTCGAATCAGCGTGCTCATATCGCAAAGCATCTCTTCCCGATGCGCCTCAAAATACTGTTCGATTGTTTTCTGATCCGTCATGATACGGCCCCCTATGTAATTTCAGCTCTGTGTGATACGGATTTAAAGAAACAGTGTCAGAAAGATTTTATGATATTTTCTTCCAGCGATTCAATCACCGCGCTTGCCAGCTTTACAGCGTTCTGCAAATCAGACAAAGCCGCAATGCCGTAATGCGTATGGATATAACGTACCGGAAGCCCCATCACGATTACCGGAACGCCCGCGTTGGACAAATGAATCGGCGCTCCGTTGGTAGAGCCGCCTGTGCGGACCGATTCCTGCACCGGAATCCCAAGTTTTCTGCCCAAATCCAAAACATAACGCTGATAACGGGGATTGGTAATCATACGGGCGTCAATATGGCGCAGCATAGGCCCTTTTTTGATCGCCGTCTGAGTCATGTACTCCTCGGTAAACGTATCGTCCGCCGGGCATCCCTCAAAAACGATGGCAATGTCGGGGCGGATGGTGTTGCTGGTTACACAAGCGCCGCGCGTACCGACTTCTTCCTGAACGGCAAAGCCCGCAGTTACGTCCACATTCAGGTTTTTCCCCTGCAGCGTCCGCATGGTCTCCAAAATGGCCGCACAGCCCAGACGGCAGTCAAACGCCTTCCCGATCAGCAGGTCTTTCTGTTTCCTGTATTCAAAATCAACATCCGGAACGACCGGTTCCCCAATGCGGATCTTAAAGTCATTGACAGCTTCTTCCCGGGAAGTCGCGCCAATGTCAATTACCATATTGGACACGTTAGCCGGTGCATTGCGCTCCGCTTCACTCATAAAATGCGGGGGCTTACTGGCAATAATACCGGGAATATAGTTTCCCTCCGCGTTGCGCACGCGCACCTTATGTGCCGGAATGTTATTCGCGACCCAACCGCCGAGAGTGATAAATACCAGCGTGCCGTTCGGCTTAACCGCCTGCACCATAAACGACACTTCATCCGTATGGGCGTCCAGTTGAACGACCGGACGGCTGCCCCGGTTTCCAGCGCGTTTCAGGTACAGGTTCCGCAGGGAATCTTCCGAAAAATCCCCCAAGCCTTCCCCCTGTTTACGCAAAACCTTTAATACTTCGTCTTCAAATCCGGAAGCACCGTTTGCATTGGAAACCTCCCGGATCAATTGAATTAATCTTTCTTCATTCAAAATAAATCCTCTTCTCTTCCTATGAAAATTTATAATACAGCATTTCCAGTTGATTCTTCGCCAAGGTGGCGTCCTCCCCCCCTCCTTTGGCGGAGGGAAGGGACAAACTAAAATGGAATTGCTGCAGCGTTTCTATTTTTCAAAAGTTCCTTTTTTGATCAAGCTGCCGTTTCTCATCATGACAGCGCCGCCGGCCATAACGGTATCGATATTTAACTGTTCGTCAAGCAAAATCAAATCGGCGTCGTACCCTTGTGCAAGGCGGCCCTTTCGATCGGCAAGCCCCAGCGCCTTCGCCACGGTAGCCGTGCCGGGCAGTATCGCCTGAGAAAGCGGAACCCCGCAATCCTGTACAAGCGACTTCACGGTACCGTGAAGCGTTGTAGTCTGCCCGACACCCATTCCGATGATTTCTTGATTCTCGTTCCACTTCGGCATACTGCCGTTTGAATCCGTACTGAGCGTAATGCGTTCGGCAGGGGCCTGCTCAAAAGCTTTCACCATCGTTTGAGCCGATTTCCTGCTTTCTTCCTCTGCTGTAAAATCGATGTATCCGCCTAAATTGGCAAACCGTACCGCGTCATCAAATACTCTTCCTACGTGAGTCGGGCGAAATATCTGAATCGGGATGTCTTCGGTTTCCAAAATATCAAATAACAAACCAAGTTTACGCTTCCCGCTGCCCACATGAATGTGAACCAACCCCGGTTTTCCGGAAAGAAGCCCGCCAAGCCTTGCCTCCGACGCAAGCCGAATCAAATCCTGTTTACACAAATTTGACGAGCGGTGATCAGAAATCGCAATTTTCACGCCGATTATTTCCTCAATATACGCAATATCCTTTTTCACGGAGCCGGTCAAAGTCGGGGAAGGATATTCATACGCTCCGGTCAGGCAGTAGGCGGTTAACCCTTCGCTGCGCAGTGCCTTTGTTTTCGCCACCACATTTTCGACACTGCGGGTGACCGAATCGGTTCCCAGCAAGCCAACCAGCGTGGTAATGCCGCCGCGAATACAGTCAGAAAGCTGGATTTCCGGCACGCGGCTGGAAAAACCGTCTTCTCCCCCGCCCCCCGTAATATGGACATGCTGATCAATATACCCCGGTATCGCTGTCTTGCCGTCCCCGTCAAGAACCTCAAGATTCGTCAGCGCAGGTTCCAGTTTGCGGCCAATCGCCTGTATTTTGCCGCCCGCGACGAACACATCTGCAACTTCATCAGGATGATTCAAGTTAATTCTTACATTTTTTAAAAGCAGCATTAATACTCCAGTCTTCCACGCCGGATAGGGCGTGGATACCACATTTTACGTGTGTGGCCCACAAGGATTATGAGAATGCCGGTTTTCGGCAGCTTATTTCAGATTGCTCTTTTCATTAAAACAAGTTTAAGGTATAATTATTCCTAGGAACAAGTATGAAATGAGGAACAGACTATGCCGGACAATTCCTTCCAGAAAATTAATAGAAATTATCATAACCTGACCAGAAAACAAAGGGAAATTCTGGACATCCTTCTGTCCAATCCGGAGGATGTCTGTTATAGCTCCCTGAAAGACCTCAGCCAGCGCAGCAGCGTTTCCGAAGTAACTATCCTTCGCATGTGTAAGCGGCTCGGGTTTGAAAACTTTATTGATCTGAAAAAAGCGTTCCGTTCGCATACGGAACGTCTGGTGAAAAATTTTATGGAAACCAGTTATTTTTCATTGGATCTTCCCGTGGTGGAACGTGGAAATAAAGAAGCGGTCATACAGCAGATTATCAATAACGCCCGCACGCAAAGCGCCGAATTTTATGACACAGTGCCGACAGAGAATATTTTAAAAACCGCACGGCTGATTCTTCAGGCCAAAACGGTACTGATTTGCGGGCAGGGCGTCTCCAGCGTCGTCTCCGAGTATTTTTACCGCCGAATTTCGCCGCTGATTCCCAACGCGATTCTGGTTCATCCGGAGGATTTGGACAATGTTCAGGCCAACCTGGTCAAGCTCCACCCCGGCGACCATGTGATCGCCATCTCGTTTCCCCGCTATTACGACGCGATGCGGAACATTGTGCAGTATGCAGAATACCGCGGTGCGGGCGTTACTTCGATTACGGATAATCCGGAGTCCCCCGTGGTAACCCAGAACAGCATTAATTATTTGTGCGATACCGCTACCAGGGTTTTTTATAACTCCTATTCGCTGCCGATTGAATTGGTTAATTTAATTGCTTCCGGAATGGTGCTGGAAATGGGCGAGACTTACGACAAGCTGGTTTCCGACGCGCATGAAGTCATTCACTTTATCAACGAATCCAGTTCTGAGAAAAAAACTTAAAGGCACACAAGGCCCAGCGTAAAACTGCGGGTGGTTCTTCACTTCGGAATTTCCGAAGCCCAAGAAACCTACCCGCTTTTTTGTTTGATACGAATCCGGATTATTTGGTCTCAGCATATCTATAACACGCAATCCAATGGTCTTTTTCCACTTCCCGGAATACGGGACTTGACTGCTTACAAATCTCCATCGCATATTTGCAGCGCGAGCAAAACTTGCATCCGTCCGGAATATTGACCGGGTTCGGCACAGTCCCTTCCAGTATCACGCCGCTGCGATTTCTTTCTGCCTCCGGGTCAGGCAGGGGAATTGCCGAAAGGAGCGCCTGCGTATAGGGATGCAGCGGCTTATCAAACATTGTTTCGCTTGCGGTCAATTCCACCAGACTGCCCAGGTACATAACACCGATCCGGCTGCTAATATAT
>UREO01000123.1 GCA_900546895.1 uncultured Oscillospiraceae bacterium | reverse complement strand
TACACCGTCTAATTCGTCGGCAGCGTCAGATGTGTATAAGAGACAGATTCATATGGGTATCAATATGCTATAATAATACACGAAATTCACAAGATAGAACAGAGGAATGATTCAAAAAATGCTGAAGCTCGCGAAATACTTGAAAAAATACCGAAAGCAGGTCATTATCGGGCCGATTTTTAAGCTGATCGAGGCAATCTTTGAATTGATTGTGCCGATTATCACGGCAAAGATGATCGACAACGGCGTGCGGACCGGCAACGTCGGCTATGTCTGGCGCATGGGCGGAATCATGCTCCTGCTCGGCGTGACCGGCCTGTGCTCCGCGCTGGTCTGCCAGAAGCTTGCCTCCATCGCGTCACAGGGCTTCGGAACCGTGGTGCGCAGCGAGCTTTACAAACATATCAACACGTTTTCCCATTCGGAAATCGACCGTTTCGGGACTCCGTCCCTCATTACCCGCATGACGAACGATATCAACCAGCTTCAGTATGCGGTCGCGATGCTGATCCGACTTGTCATCCGCGCTCCGTTTCTTGCGGTGGGCGCGATCATTATGGCGATGCTGGTGGATTTTCCGCTTTCCGTCGTGTTTTTAATCGCGACTCCGCTGATTGCCTTTGTCCTTTATAAAATTATGACGCGTTCCGTGCCGTTTTTCCGGGTTATGCAGAAAAAGCTGGATACGATTTCCCTGATCACCCGCGAGGGGCTAAGCGGCGTGAGGGTCATCCGGGCATTTTCTAAGCAGAAGAGCGAGGAGATACGCTTCAATGTGGCGGCAGACGACCAGACGGAAACCGCTATCCGGGTCGGTAAGCTTTCCGCGCTGCTGAATCCTCTTACTTATACAATTATGAACTTTGCGGTAATCGCCATCATATGGTTCGGCGGCTGGCGGGTCGATTCCGGCGCGATGACGCAGGGGGAGGTTATCGCGTTTGTAAACTACATGTCGCAGACCCTGTTGGCAATGATCGTCGTTGCCAATCTGGTGGTGACCTTTACAAAAGCCTCCGCTTCCGCCTCGCGTGTAAATGAAGTGCTTGATACCGTTTCCTCTGTTCCGGATCCCGTCGGGGCGTCGGCCACCCCTGTGCCCGATACGTCGAAAATTCAGTTTAAAAATGTGAGTTTTTCCTACGACGGGCCTGATAAATACGCGGTGAAGAATTTGGACTTTTCGATTATGCCCGGGGAAACGGTCGGTATTATCGGCGGCACCGGCTCAGGAAAGAGCACGCTTGTCAATCTGATTCCCCGCTTTTACGACGTGTCGTCGGGGGAAATCCTGATCGACGGGGTCAATGTGCGCAAGTATCCGTTTTCCGCCCTGCGCGGCCAGATCGGCATGGTGCCGCAGGAGGCCGTCCTGTTTTCCGGTACCATTGAGAGCAACCTTCGTTTCGCATACCGGGACGCGACACAGGAAGAAATGGAAAAGGCGCTGAAGATCGCGCAGGCGTATGAATTTGTGTCCGCTCTGCCGCAGGGGATACAAAGCCCGGTCAACCAGGGCGGCAAGAATTTTTCGGGAGGCCAGAAGCAAAGGCTGACGATTGCCCGCGCGCTGGTCGGAGGCCCGCGGATTCTGATTCTGGACGACAGCGCCAGCGCGCTGGACTTCGCGACGGACGCGGCGTTAAGAAAATCGATTCAAAGGGAAACCTCCGGCATAACCGTGCTGATGGTTTCCCAGCGCGCCAGCACCATTCGGCGCGCGGATAAAATCATCGTGCTGGACGACGGCGAGATCGCCGGAATCGGTACGCACGAACAGTTGATGGAAAGCTGCAGGATCTATCAGGAAATCTGCCTGTCGCAGCTGAGCAGGGACGAGGTGAGCAAAAAATGAAAGGTTCCACATTAAAGCGGCTGTTCCGTTACGCAAAGCCGTATTCCGTCTTTTTAGCCGGCGCGATCGTCAGCGCGCTGATTCATATTTCGCTCACCCTTTACGGGCCGATCTTGATCGGCCGTGCGGTCGACCGCATCATCGGGCCTTCCAACGTCGGCCACAGGGACATGATTCCTATTCTCGTTATGCTTGCGGGGACCATTGTGGTCAGCGCGGTGTTTCAGTGGGTAATGGCGTACTGTACGAATAAAATCACCTATCATACGGTGCGCGACCTGCGCGCACAGGCTTATCAGAAGATCAATCGCCTGCCGCTTCGATACATTGACGGTCACGCGCACGGCGATATCATCAGCCGTGTCGTCAACGATGTCGATCAGGTTGCCGACGGCCTGCTGCAGGGGCTTACCCAGCTTTTTACCGGCATCGTGACCATTTTGGGAACGCTTGTTTTTATGCTGACCATCAGCCCTGTTATTACGGTGGTGGTTGTGCTGATTACGCCGCTTTCGCTGTTTGTGGCGGGCTTTGTCGCCCGGATTTCACACCGGCAGTTTATCGAACAGCAGGCGACCCAGGGCGAGCTCAGCGGTTATGTGGAGGAAATGATCAGCGGCCAGAAAATCGTAAAGACGTTTCTCTATGAAAGCCGTTCGGAAGAGGAGTTCGACGAGATTAACCGGAGGCTCTACAACTGCGGGGTGAAAGCGCAGTTTTATTCCTCTCTTTCCAACCCCAGCACCCGTTTTCTCAACGGCGTTGTGTACACCGCAGTCGCGGCGATCGGGTCGCTCTGCGCAATTACGGGACGCCCCGGCCCGCTGACGATCGGACAGATCACTTCGTTTCTGGCCTATGCCAATCAGTATACCAAGCCGTTTAACGAAGTGACCGCGGTCATTACCCAGATTCAGACGGCGTTTGCCTCTGCCGACCGTCTTTTCCGGCTGCTGGACGAGCAGGAGGAAATACCGGACGCTCCCGGCGCGCTGGCCCTGACGGACAGCGAGGGGAATGTGGACGTGGAGCACGTGTATTTTTCCTACCGTCCGGAGGCCAAGCTGATTCAGAATATGAACCTGAAGGCGAGAAAGGGCGAGCGGATTGCGATCGTTGGTCCGACCGGGTGCGGAAAGACCACCATTATCAATTTACTGATGCGCTTCTATGACGCGGACAGCGGTACTATCAAAATTGACGGGGTCGATGTAAAAGACGTCACCCGCGACAGCCTTCGGAAAATGTTTGGCATGGTGCTGCAGGAAACCTGGCTTTTTTCCGGAACGGTGCGCGACAATATCTCGTACGGAAGCGAACACGTGACGGAAGAACAGATCGTCGCCGCGGCAAAGGCGGCGCACGCCCACTCGTTCATCATGCGTCTGCCGAACGGATACGACACCCTGATTTCGGAGGACGGCGGCAATATTTCACAGGGACAGCGGCAGCTGCTGTGTATTGCCCGGGTAATGCTGGTCGACCCGCCGATTCTGATTCTGGACGAGGCGACCAGTTCCATCGATACCAGAACGGAAATCCGTATTCAAAAGGCGTTTACCGAAATGATGAAGGGGAGGACCAGCTTTATCGTGGCCCACCGCCTTTCCACCATTAAGGAGGCGGACCTGATTCTGGTGATGAACAAAGGAAGCATTATCGAACAGGGAACGCATGACCAGCTTCTGCAAAAGCATGGCTTTTACGCGAATCTTTACAACAGCCAGTTCGCGGTCGCGGATTAGCGGAAACAGACAGGAACCCCGGCTTTGCCGGGGTTCCTGTTATCTTACCGTGAATTTATAGATGGTCGTGTGCTTGTATTTTTCTCCCGGTTTTAGGTTCTGGAACGGGAATTCCGGGTGATGGACCGAGTCGGGGAAAAACTGTGTTTCCAGACAGACCGCATGGTGCGCCAGATGTCTTTTCCCCTCCTTACCGACTGCGTCGGGGGCAAAGCTGTTCGCGGTGTAAATCTGTATCCCCGGCATATCGGTAAAGACCAGCATCGCCCTGCCGCTCAACTGGTCGTACAGCTCCGCGGCTTTTTTCATGCCGTCCGGGCCCTTAATCACGAAATTATGGTCGTAGCCTCCGCAGCTTTTCAAGAGACCGTCGTTTGCCCGAATGTCCTGCCCAATGGTTTTTGGCTTGTTAAAGTCATACGGTGTGCCGGCGACCGGGGTCAGCCCGCCGGTGGGGATCAGGTCGTTTCCGACCGCGGTAATCGTGTCCGCGTTGATCTGCAGCTCCTGTGACAGGATGCTGTTTCCGGCGTCCCCGCTGATGTTGAAGTAGGAGTGGTTGGTAAGGTTGACCGGCGTTTCGCGGTCAGTCTGCGCGCCGTAATCGATGATCAGCGCGTTGTCCGTGCTGAGGGTATACTGAACGGTTACGTTCAGGTTCCCGGGAAATCCGCATTCCCCGTCTTCACTGAGGTAAGCAAAGGTGACGGACGGCGCGTCGTCGTCATTGTCGCTGCATTTCAGCCGCCAGATCCGGTCCTGAAACCCGCCCGGGGCGCTGTGCAGAGAATTTTTTCCGTCGTTTGCCGCAAGCGAGTACTTTTTTCCGTTAATTTCAAATCCCGCCCCGCCGATCCGGTTGGCGTAGCGGCCTACGGCGGCCCCGAAAACGTCGCTTTTTTCAAGGTATCCGTCCAGCGTGTCGTGTCCCAGGACCACGTCTCCGAAATTGCCCTTTCTGTCGGCGGTCAGCAGCCTGACAATGCGGCAGCCGTAGGTGATCACCTGCGCGGTCATTCCGCTTTTATTGCACAGGGTATAGCTGTCGATTACGGTGCCGTCCGGCAGTTTTCCAAATACAGATTTTTCAATGCTCATTGTTCAGCCTTCTTCTATCATATTTGGTGATGAGGGATCATTTGCCCAGCAGTGCCGCGCCAATAATTCCCGCATCGTTTCCCAGCAATGCCCTGCAAATTTTTGTTTCTCCCTGCGAACTGATGGAATAGGCCTCCTTGGCGGCATATTCGCGCAGCGGCTTCAGGAGAGTTTCCCCTTCGTTGCAGATGCCGCCGCCGATGCAGAGAATATCCGGCTGGAATGCGTTGATGCAGTTGGCCAGTCCGCAGCCCAGGTACTCTATATATTCGTCCACAACGGCTTTGCCAATCGGATCGCCCGCGCGCATAGCGTCAAAGGCGGTGCGCCCGTCCACATTGTTCAGGTCGCCGTCCGCTAGTTTCCAGATGAGATTGCTGCGGTCGGCGGATTTTTCCATTGCCTCTTTGGTGGAGAGGATCAGGCCGGTGGCGGAAGCATACATTTCCCAGCAGCCGTCGCGGCCGCAGGTACAGTGTCTTCCCTGAAAGACAATAACGGTATGTCCCATTTCTCCCGCGCCGTAATGGGAGCCGGAATAAATTTTACCGTCGATGATGATACCGCTGCCCACTCCGGTACCCAGCGTGACCGCCATTGCATTTTTTGCGCCTTTGAGCGCGCCCGCCTGATACTCGCCGTAGGCCGCCGCGTTCGCGTCGTTTTCCACGATGATTTTTTTATTCATTTTTGCTCCCAGAAGTTTTCTGAGTGCAAAATGTTTAAAATACAGGTTGTTGGAAAACTCTACCACTCCGGTGTCCGTGTTGACGGTGCCGGGGGTGCCGACGCCCACCCAGGGAACGTCGTCCAGAGTAAGGTTTGCGTTCCGCAGCGCTTCCGTTGCGGTGGAAGCAAGCTGCTCGCACATATCGTCAGGAGGGCAGGGTACGACGGTCTTTCTTTTCGCTGTGGCAATGATTTGATTGTTTTCGTCGACGACGCCAACCTTAATGTTGGTTCCCCCAAGGTCAATTCCCAGATAATACATTTTTTATCCCCTTCGTCCGTTATTTCAAAGTACAGCAATTCCCCAACAAAAGCGTGGTTTTCAGGTGCCCGCCGTCCGTTCATCTGCTGTTATATGTGAATAGTATAGCATTATCGCATGGGAATTGTAAACATATTGTGTTCTGCAATACAAAAAAATGTTATGAAGCGAAAACTTGTGCTATAATATAAAAGATACAAAATCTGAAATGGAGATCATGCCGTGAATTTTAAAGCACTCCCCAAGGAAATGAGAAACAAATATACGAAGGAATATCTCACTCTGTTGAACAAGCGCAGGTTTTCGCTCGGTGCGAAGCGAGCGTTTGATATTCTGGCATCGCTTCTGATCCTTGCGGTTTGTTCGCCGTTTTTTCTTCTTTTGGCGCTGGCCGTTAAAATCGACTCCAAAGGGCCGGTGTTTTACCGGCAGGTTCGCGTCGGACGCTACAATCAGGATTTTAAAATCTTTAAGTTCAGAACGATGGTGCAGGACGCCGACAAAATCGGTCCTCCGCTTACGGTAGGCGATGACCCGCGTGTAACAAAGGTCGGAAGGTTCATCCGGAAATTGCGGCTCGATGAGTTTTCACAGCTTTTAAATGTCCTTGACGGAAGCATGAGCCTTGTCGGTCCCCGGCCGGAGGTCCGCAAATATGTGGATGCTTATTCGCCGGAATATATGGCTACGCTTCTGATCCGGCCCGGCATTACCGCTACCTCGAGCATTGCGTTCAAGGATGAGGACAGGCTGCTCAATGCGGCCGAAGACCCGGAGAAAGTGTATGTGGAACAGATTTTACCGCCGAAAATGGCATATAATCTGGAATACATGAAAAATATTTCCCTGCTGAACGACATTAAGATCATGTTCCAGACCATCGGCGCGGTGCTGAAATAGGCGGATTCATATTTCACCTCTGCTTGTTCATAATAAGCATGAGGTGATTTTTTATGTTTGAGAATTGGCGGAAGAACAGAAAAAAAGTATATAAGGAAAATACGGATGTAGACAAAATGGCGGCTACGCTTCCCAACATGAGCAAAAGCGAGATTCCGACCGATGTGCTGGGCAGTTATACCGGCACGGCCAGAGACGGTGAAAAACCGGATCAGGACGCGGATGACCTTTGAATTTTTGCAATATTTTCACCCCTTCCTTCATAATAATGGATAGACAGTAGGTGATCGCTTGTTTAACCGTATTATTATGAAGAGAAAAAGATTCATTGCTTTTATCCTTGTCCTTGCGGCGGCGGCAGGAATTGCCGCCGCTTCAGGCCGTTACGGAGAAAGTGTGCCCGCAGATGCACAGTTGGAAAGCTCGGCGTCGTCTTCCTCCGGTGATTACATAAAGTACGTTGAGTTCAACGCGCCGTATCTTGCGCTCAAAAAAGCCATGAATCTGGATATCGCCTCTCGGAAAAAGGAGAAGAAGGTAAGCTGGATCGAACTGCTTGCCTACCTTGCCGCGAAGTACGGCGGAAATTTTTCACGTTATAAGAGCAATGATCTGGACGTTTTGATGTCGAAGCTGGAAACGCAGAGCATGGCGGACCTCACAAAGAACATGAAATATTATACCTACTATTTTAAGGCGTACACGGCGGTTCTAGGCGGGCTTCTCGGCACCTATACCGACGGCAGCGGGGAAGAAAAATACGGCCTGATCGGATTTTCACCGATTGCCAAAACCTTTCCTTATGAGGATTACGATGATTTCGGTGCATCCAGGACTTACGGTTACAAGCGGCAGCACCTCGGTCACGATATGATGGCCGCGACCGGTACGCCCATTATTGCGGCGGAATCCGGTATTGTGGAGGCGCTGGGCTGGAACCAGTACGGCGGCTGGCGCATCGGAATCCGCAGCTTTGACAAACAGCGCTATTATTACTATGCGCATTTAAGGCAGAACCGTCCTTACGCAGCCAACCTCGCGGTCGGCCAGACGGTGACCGCCGGTGATGTCATCGGATATGTGGGCCATACGGGTTATAGTACGAAGGAAAATGTCAATAATATTAAGGTGAGCCATCTGCACTTTGGCCTTCAGCTGATTTTCGACGAAAGTCAGAAGGAAAGCGTCAACGAAATATGGGTGGATGTGTATCAGCTGTGCAAGCTGCTGCGTCAAAATCAGTCCGAAGTGGTGCGTGACAGTGCCACAAAAGAATACTCCCGAAAAAATCAGATCCAAATTCAGTATAAGTAGGAAAATTCTATTTGATTTTGCCGTTGCGCTATGCTATAATAGCAACTGTTAAATTGCTGGTGTGGCGGAATCGGCAGACGCAAGGGACTTAAAATCCCTCGGTGGCAACACCATATCGGTTCAAGTCCGATCACCAGCACCAAAGCAGGGGATGCTCGTATGGGCGTCCCCTGCTTTTGCTTTGATGACCCCAAGAATCTGGAACCCGGTACAAGTCGGTAGAAAGAATCAAAGTGACCTTCCAGAAGAAATATGGAGGGACTCGCGGAACGTGCGCTGTTGTACGACCGCCTAAGTCCGATCACCAGCACCATGAAGATTACATATGAGGATTTGAACTCATATGTTAATATAAAGTAAAGATGATTTGGATTTAAGGAGGATCAAAATGAAAAAGATTAACTGGAGAATATTGAACATAGCACTTTGGATAGAGATTCTCTTATCCTATGTTTTGCCTTTCAAAGTAATAGATAATTTTGAATATAAAGTTGGTTTTCCAATACCGTTT
>UREO01000122.1 GCA_900546895.1 uncultured Oscillospiraceae bacterium | reverse complement strand
CCCCTGCTCAAGGTGGATCACAGCGAATATCTGGGCATTCTGCGCAGGCTTCGTGCCCTGCCGAGGGTCAAACGCGTGTTTATCCGTTCCGGCATCCGCTTTGATTATTTGATTGAAGACAAGGACGACGCCTTTTTTAAGGAACTGGTCAAATACCATGTCAGCGGACAGCTGAAGGTCGCGCCGGAGCACTGTACGCCGGAGGTCCTTGACTGTATGGGCAAACCGCATATTGAATCTTTTTTGAAATTTGAAAAAAAATATTATCAATTCTGTAAGGAGGAGGGTAAGGAGCAGTATCTTGTTCCATACCTGATGTCCTCCCACCCGGGCAGCACCCTGAAAGACGCGGTTTCGCTCGCCCTGTTTCTAAAGCGCGAGCATCTTCGTCCGGAGCAGGTGCAGGATTTTTATCCTACGCCCGGCACCATTTCCACCTGCATGTTTTACACCGGGCTTGATCCTTATACGATGAAAGAAGTCTATATTCCACGCACCGACCGGGAAAAGGCGATGCAGCGGGCGCTTCTGCAGTATTTTAATCCAAAGAACAGGGATCTGGTGATTGCGGCGCTGAAAGCCGCGGGCCGCAGCGACCTGATCGGTACGGGCGGCTCGTGTCTTGTCCCTCCCAGCCCTGCCATGCGGCGTGCAGCCCAAGTACAAAAAAGAGAGAAGCAGGGCAGATGGAACAGCAAAAAAACAGTAAAAAGGCGCTAAAAATCACCATCTCACTGTTTCTGGCGATGGGGCTCGTTGTTTCATTGCTGCCGTTTGGGGCAGCAGCCTTCTGGCACCGGATTTTTTCCTTTTTCGGACTGAGTGATTTTTCCGCGGCGGCGGATTCCAGCCCGATGTCCCTCCATGTGCTGGAGGTCGGAAAAGCTGACAGCATCTTGATTGAGTGCGCGGGGAAAGCGATGCTTGTGGACGGCGGGACTGTCGATTGCGGGGAACCGGTGGCGGAATACCTTGACCGCTGGGGCGTGAAGGAACTGGAATATATGGTCAACACGCATCCCGACGAGGACCATATCGGCGGTCTTGCGTACCTGATCGGGCGTTATCCAGTTAAAAAATATATTGCGCCCGATATCCCGAAGGATCTGATTCCCTCCAGCGAGGAATATTTTGCCGCGCAAAAAGCGCTGAACGAAAAACAGATTTCCACAATTGTTCCCCGGCCCGGAGAGACTTTCTCTCTCGGCGGGATGAAAATAGAGGTTCTTGCCCCTGTTCGGCAGGGCGGAAGCACCAACAACAATTCCATCGTCCTGAAGCTGACCTATGGAAAAACGCGGTTTCTGCTGATGGGCGACGCGGAAAAAGAGGAGGAATCCGATTTGCTTGCGGGCGGGGAAGACCTTTCCGCCGATGTTCTGAAGGTTGGCCACCATGGCAGCAGTACTTCCACCACGGACGCTCTGCTGAACGCTGTAAAACCGAAATGGGCGGCGATTTCCGTTGCCGACGATTCCAACGGGCTTCCGAAACGGGAAGTACTGAAAAGGCTGTTGTCCGCCGGCGCGGCGGTTTACCGGACCGATGTCAGCGGAACGCTTATTTTTATGAGCGACGGGCAAAATATAAAGCTTGCAGCCGAGCGCTGATGATAATAAAGAGGGGATAGAAAAATGAAAATGCTGGTCATAGACCGTTTTGAGGGAACCTACGCAATCTGTGAGGACAAGGATCAGAAATTCTTCGCCATCGAAACCTCCGAGCTCCCGCAGGGCGCGCGGGAAGGCGATGTTCTGAACGTGGACGACGCCGAGGGGACGCTCAGCGTCAATGCGGAAGCGACGGCGCAAAGGCGATTTAAAACAAAAAAATTGCAGGATAAACTTTTTCAGTAAAATGCACGATATGATAAAAAACACCGTCTGGCTGTTGTCCAGACGGTGTTTTTTATCATGACGCTCTATCGCCGGAGCGTGACTTTGTCCGTGTTCATTCTGTGCATATGCACGTTCTGCGCTAACCCGAACCCCAGATACAGACAGGCTGCGGACGAACCGCCCGCGCTGAAAAACGGGAGCGTGACACCCATGACCGGCAAAAGGTTCAGGCACATGCCTAAATTGAACAGTGCCTGCGCCGCGATCATGCCGAAGAAGCCGAAGCAGATGCTGCTGCCCAGACAGTCGGGGGATTTTCTCGCAATCCGGAGCGTCCGCAGCAGGAGAAGCAGCAGAAGAACCATAATCAGCATACAGCCAAAAAATCCAAGCAGTTCTCCGGCAACGGAAAAAATGAAATCGCTTTGCTGTACGGGTACCAGCCTTTTACTGACGCGCGAATTGCCGTTAAACAGTCCGCGTCCCCACAGCTGTCCGCTGCCGATGGACAGCCTCCCCTGAATCTGCTGCAGACCCTTGTCCAGCGGGTCCGATTCCGGGTGGCGAAAAATGGTAAAGCGGTCTTTTTGGTAATCCTGTAAAAGATATTCCCACGCAATAGGAAAGGCAACAGCCAGCGCGGCGAATAGCGCCCCGAAGTATCTGAGCTGAACCCCGGCTCCAAACGCCATGGCAAGAAACATGCAGAAGAAGATGACCGCGGTGCCGTCGTCTCCCTGAAAATGGACCAGTACGACTGGAATCAATGCATGAAAAGCCAACAGCAGGACCTGCGGAAAGGATTTCAGCAGGTCGCGTTCTTTCAGTTCCGATAAATGCTTGGAAAAGGTAATGATAAAACCGATTTTGACCAATTCGCTCGGCTGAAAGGTCATCCCGCCGGGGAGTACTATCCATGCTTTTGCGTTTATACCGCCGCTATTCGTGACCGCCTTACCGAAAATCTGCGTATAAATAATTAAAAACAGGCAAAATCCCGCGACAATATACCAATAGCTCGCGATTTCCCGGTAATCGATCAGCGTGAACAGGATCGCGCCCACATAGCCGATCACAATGGCGACCAGCTGTACAGCAAAATAGGACTTGCCCGAATCGCTGTTGGGCACGGTTTTGAGCAACAGGAGGCTGTACGCCGATATCAGAATCATGACGGTCCAATACAGCTTGTCCGCCCGTTTTAAATAGTTGAGAAAAGATTTCAAACCTCGCATGACTTCACCTCTAATTTACTTATTATATGATGGAAACGCGAAAACTGCAAGCGAATAATAAAGGAAAACCGGCGCGGGCGGGAAGCTCGCATCGGTTTTCCTTTTTATGTTTACAGCAACCGCACTCTTCATTGCTCTTCCGGTCGCTGGATAAGCGGAAAGTCGACTTTGACCGAAAAGAGATCGGCGTCGACACTGATTCCGAACCTGCCCCCGCAGGCCTCCGTAAAGCTGCGCGCAATGGAAAGCCCCAGTCCGCTGCCGCTTGTCGTGCGCGAGCCGTCTCCCCTTACAAAGCGTTCGGTCATATCCCGGTCGCCGTTCAACTCAAAGCGGGAAGTATTCTTTACCGAGGCGGAGGCTTCTTCCCCCGTTTGTTCCAGCGTGATAAATACACGGGAGTCGTCCAGCGAATACTGCAGCGCGTTGCCGATGAGATTCTGGAACACCCGGTATAAGAGCTTTCCGTCCGCCCGAATCATGACGGGAGTATCCGGAATGTCGGTTTTTAAGATCAGGCCGGAAGCCTCCACCTGCTCGTTCATGTCCGCCAGTGTCTGCAGGATCAGCTTGCCGAAATCCAGAATTTCCGGATCCATCTCGATGTTTCCGCTGGCCGCCTTGCTCACCTGAAAGATGTCCTGCACCATGTTTTTCAGCCGGTCGGATTTTTGGGCAAGGATTTCGATATAGTCCTTTACATGGTCGGGAAGACTCTCTTCCTGCTTTAACAGGTCGATATAGCTGATGATGGAGGTGAGCGGTGTTTTCAGGTCGTGGCTCACATTGGTGATCAGCTCTATTTTCATCCGTTCGCTTTTGAGGCGTTCCTCCACCGCTTCACCGATGCCGGACTGGATCTCGTTCAATTCCAGCGAAGCGTTTTTCAGGTCCGCTTCCGCGGGCAGCTCGACCACCGCCGAAGGATCGCCGGTTCTCACAAGGGAAATATGGCGTATCAAAAGCCCAATGTCGCAGACGGTGTTCTGAAATCTGCGCACATACCGGTATATCAGATAAATCATGCCGGCAAGCACCAGCAGCAGAAAGACCATGACGAAGAAGGAACTGGGATGAATGATGGCTGTTACGATCAAACCGAACAGTAGCAGCAGGACTTCAGCCGCCAGCAGTGCCCAGAAGCGTTGCACCATCTGCCGCTGGAACGGCTTTGAAAACTCAAATCTTCGGTAATTCTTCAAAGCGGAGTTAAAAATATTGTGCCGGTAGAAGGGTCGGTTATAGCGCATATCGTTTACAACCAGATAATAGCAGAACAGCGAAATCACCGCGCAGATTCCCCATAGAACCCAGCCGCTGCGCCAGGTTGCGCCCATAAAAAGCAAGTCCAGATAGACCAGTACGGCAACGCACAGCGCTTTAAACTCCCACCAGAACCAGCCGGTAAAGCGGGCAAGAGCCAGATCGGTCTGCTTTTTATCTTTCCTAAACAGAACATATACGGCCAAGGCAATCAGGCTGAGCAGCAGCAGGACCCCGGCGGCGTACAAAGCGGTTTTCATATTTGTCTGCTCCTCCGGAATGTAGGACAGCACGCTGCTGCCGCTGATCGGTTCGACAAGCTCATTGCGGACAAACATGGTTACGCGGTAGTCCTCCAGCGCGGAATCGTTCAGGTCCGTGTTGCTGGTGTAACCCGGAACATACCACATGGATTTGTTCGGCCGGTAAACGCCGTCTCCGTAAATATCCAGATTTTTTCCGTCCTTGGTAATCGTCACCTTTTCGCCGTCGAAGTGCAGCTTGAAGTTATATCCGTCCGGCAGCGGCGCGGTGTCCAGATCCAGATTCGGGTATCCGTTGGAATATTTGGCGGGTTTTTCCTTTGTTCCTGCCGAATAGAGGATGTTTTTGCTCGCGTCCCGGTCCAAAACGCCCCAGGCACCGTCGTCGGCTTCTTTTCCTGCGGCCAGCGAATCCAGAATATCCTGCAGCCGGTACCCCATCGACTGACTGAACAGGGAAGTTTTTTGATAATCCGGTTCAAAGGTATCTTTTATTTCCCGGAGGAAGTAGTCGCCGCGGTTGATAAATTCCCCGGAAAAAAAGAGGCCAAAGATCAGAATGCCTGTAATCGTCACCATACTGAAGAAAAAACAGAGCCAGCTGAATACCGCCTTAAACTTTTTCGATTTTGTAGCCAATGCCCCACACCACCTTTAAATATTCGGGTTCCTTTGGGTTCAGTTCGATTTTTTCCCGGATGCGGCGGATATGTACCATCACGGTGTTTTCCACACAGTAGGCGGGCTCGTTCCATACGCGGCGGTAGATTTCCTCCGCAGGAAAGGTTCTGCCCAGATTGCGCATCAGCAGGTCGACGATTTTACTTTCCGTCGCTGTCAGGCGGACAGGCTCGCCGTCCGCCTTCAGGATACGCTCGTCCGTGTTGTAGCCCAGTCTGCCGTTGACGATTTCGTTTGCGTTCATATTCGCGTTGATGTCGCCCAGGCTGATATAGCGCCTGAGCTGGGAACGGACGCGCGCGACAAGCTCCATGGGATTGAACGGCTTTGTCACGTAATCGTCCGCACCCATGCTGAGCCCGAGAATTTTATCGGTGTCCTCGCTTTTTGCCGAAAGCACGATGATCGGAATGTTGCGCTTTTCACGGATTTTCATGACTGCGGAAAGCCCGTTCAGCTTCGGCATCATCACATCGATCAAAATCAAATGGACTTCGTTGTTCATCGCCGCGTTGACGGCCTCCAGCCCGTCGTAGGCACACAGGGCCGAATAACCCTCTCTTTCCAGCAAAATGGCGATTGCACGAACGATTTCACGGTCGTCGTCGACAATCAGAATCTGTTTTTTATCCATTTGATTTCCTCCCCCAAAAACCTTAACAACAGCTTACCGCATATTTCTTACAAAAAACTGAACGCATTTCTTACAAAAAACTGAAGATTAATTTTTTCAGTGCCGATTCTTGATCTGTAGAGTTGCTTTTTATTATAACATATCCTGACAACGATGCTTCCGCCGCCTGTTTCATCAGGAAATATTATTCTTTCCTGTTCATTTTTACAAAAGAATATGATATAATTTTGTCATAATTATGTGTTAGGAGAATGCATGAATGCTCACGGACATCGAAATTGCACAGCAGGCAAAGCTCGTACCGATTGCGAAAATTGCCGCTGACCTCGGAATTCACGAGGAAGAACTTGAGCCCTATGGCCGGTTTAAAGCAAAGCTGAACGACTCTCTCTACAACAGACTTGCCTCCCGTAAGGACGGCAAACTCATTCTGGTTACGGCAATCAACCCGACTCCCGCGGGGGAAGGGAAGACCACTACGACGGCGGGCCTTGGTGAGGCAATGAAGCAAATCGGAAAAAATGCCGTCATTGCCCTTCGCGAACCGAGCCTCGGCCCGGTATTCGGCATCAAAGGGGGCGCCGCGGGCGGCGGATACGCACAGGTGGTGCCGATGGAGGACATCAACCTGCATTTTACGGGAGATTTTCACGCCATTACTTCCGCAAACAATTTGCTCTGCGCCATGCTGGACAACCATATTCATCAGGGAAACGCGCTGGGGATTGACCAGCGCAGAATTTTAATAAAACGCTGTCTCGACATGAATGACCGCGCCCTGCGCAGCATCGTGGTCGGCCTTGGCGGAAAAATCAACGGGATTCCCCGCGAAGACAGCTTCTGCATTACCGTTGCGTCGGAAATCATGGCCATTTTCTGCCTTGCGTCTGACATTACGGATCTGAAGGAACGGCTGGGAAGAATTCTGGTCGCGTACACCTTTGCGGGCGCGCCCGTTTACGCTTCAGACCTCAAGGCTCAGGGTGCCATGGCCGCGCTTTTGAAAGACGCGATCAATCCGAATCTGGTACAGACGCTGGAGGGCACGCCTGTCATCATGCACGGCGGGCCGTTTGCCAACATTGCTCACGGCTGCAACTCCGTCCGGGCTACGCGTCTTGCTTTGAAGCTTGCCGATTACTGCATTACCGAGGCCGGCTTCGGCTCCGACCTTGGCGCGGAAAAGTTTTTGGACATCAAGTGCCGTCTTGCGGGGCTGAAGCCCAGCGCCGTTGTCCTTGTGGCGACCGCGCGCGCGCTGAAATACAACGGCGGCGTGCCGAAGGACCGTACTGCGGCGGAGAATCCGGAAGCGCTGAAAAAGGGGATTGTCAATCTGGGTGCGCATATCGCCAATATGAAGAAGTACGGGGTGCCGGTAGTCGTTGCCATCAACCGCTTCGGCAGCGATTCCGACGCTGAGCTGGCGTATATTGAAAAATACTGCCGCGACAACGGCGCGGATTTCGCGCTTTCGGAGGTCTTTGCCAAAGGTGGCGCGGGCGGTGTGGAGCTGGCGCAAAAGGTCTGTGAGGCGGCGGAAAAGCCGTCGGATTTCCATCCGATTTATTCCGTCGATTCCACGGTCAAACAGAAGATTGAATGCATTGCCAAAGAAATTTACGGGGCGGACGGTGTGGACTACACCGCTCAGGCGGAAAAGGCCATTGTCGAAATCACCGTGCTCGGCGGGGACAGGCTGCCCGTCTGCGTTGCAAAAACCCAATATTCCCTTTCCGACAACGCCGCGCTTCTGGGACGGCCGAAGGGCTTCCGTATTACGATCCGCGACCTGTGCCTTTCCAACGGAGCGGGGTTTGTGGTTGCGTACGCGGGGGATATTTTGACCATGCCCGGACTGCCGAGGGTACCGTCCGCCGAAAAGATCGACGTGGACTCGAACGGGAGAATTTCGGGATTATTTTAAAGATGTAAGGGGACCGGATATGCAGGAAATCATCACTTCTTCGCCTGCCGAGACGGAAGCACTCGGGGTGAAAATTGCGGAAAAGCTGACCGGCGGCGAGGTGCTGGCGCTTTTCGGCGGGATGGGGATGGGGAAGACCGCCTTCACGCGCGGCCTTGCCCGCGGGCTTGGAATTCAGGACGGCGTTTCCAGCCCGACCTTTGCGCTCATTCACGAATATCACGGCAGGCTGGATGTTTACCATTTTGATATGTTCCGCGTAACCGGGTGGGACGATCTTTACTCCACCGGATTTTTTGATTATCTCGACAGCGGCGGCGTGCTCGTCATTGAGTGGAGCGAAAACATCGAGGCCGCTCTTCCTCAGGATGCGATACGGATTGAAATTTGCCGGGGCGCGCGGGAAAACGAACGAATTTTTCAGATAGAAGGGATAAAACCATGAGGATACTGGCAATCGATTCTTCCGCGACTGCGGCTTCGACAGCTCTGCTTGACGGCGACAGACTGCTGGGGGAATTTTACATCAATACCCGTCTGACCCACAGCCAGACGCTGATGCCCATGATCGATCATCTGTTGC
>UREO01000121.1 GCA_900546895.1 uncultured Oscillospiraceae bacterium | reverse complement strand
TGTGACGATAAAAAAAACTTGTAAAAATAAATGATCAGGGAGGAAACAACTATGCAGGGAAAAATGAAAGTATGTGTATTGATTGGCAAGCAGAAACTCGACTGGACCGAACGAGAGATTCCCCAGCCAAAACTCGGTGAACTGCAGGTTAAGCTGGAATATGTGGGCGTCTGCGGCTCGGACCTTCACTTCTATCAGGAAGGCCGGCTCGCCAACTGGGAGCTTGACGGGCCGCTCGCGCTCGGCCATGAGCCGGGAGGCGTCGTTTCCGCAGTCGGAGAAGGCGTCGAAGGATTTTCAATAGGGGATAAAGTGGCGATCGAGCCTGCGGTGCCCTGCGGAAAATGTGAGGACTGCAGAAAAGGCCACTATAACCTGTGCAAGGACGTTAAAATGCTCGCGATTCCTCACGAGCGCGACGGCGTATTTTCGGAGTATTGCGTCCACGACGCTTCCATGTGCTACAAACTCCCGGATTCCGTCGGCACTATGGAGGGCGGGCTGCTTGAACCGCTGAATGTAGGATTGCACGCGACGGAGCTGTCCGACGCGAAAATCGGGGAGAGCGCCATCGTCCTCGGCAGCGGCTGCATCGGGTTGTGTACAATCATGAGTCTGAAAGCCAGAGGCATCAGCGAAATCTATGTAGCGGACGTTCTGGACAAGCGGCTGGAAAAGGCAATGGAAGTCGGCGCAACAAGGGTCTTCAACAGCAGAAGAGAAAGTATCGAAAAATTCGCGAAAATGCTGCCGGGCGGTGGAGTCGATCAGGTATACGAATGCGCGGGAAACCGGATCACGACTCTGCAAACCTGCAGGCTAATCAAACGCGCAGGAAAAGTCACGCTGGTCGGCGTTTCGCCGGAACCTGTTCTCGAGCTCGACATTGCCACCCTGAACGCAATGGAGGGCACGGTCTATTCCGTTTACCGCTATCGGAATCTGTACCCGAAAGCCATCTCGGCGGTCGCCTCCGGAGCCATTCCTCTGGATAAAATCGTTTCTCACGTATTCGATTTTAAAGATTGTATCCATGCAATTGAATACAGTACGAACCATAAGGATGAAGTCATCAAAGCGGTCATAAAGTTCTAAACCGTGTTTCCTTTTCAACGGAAGGTTCCGTCTGTTTGTCTGCTGATAGATTGCAATAGGTTTCTATCCTTATTTTATCAATTCAATCACATCGGTCGGGGTCCTGTTGCTTCTATATAAAATGGAGAAAATGGTGTTCGCCGTGCCCGTTTTTCCACTCAATTGCGAGATACGGCTAATTGTATTGATTTGGAGGAGAAAAAGATGAGGAAAAAACTGTTATCTGTAGCAACCGCAGCACTGCTGGCGGTTTCCCTGCTGGCGGGCTGCGCGTCGTCGGCGCCTGCCGCAACTTCTTCCGGAACGAAAACCGAGGGTACGAACAGCGTGGTGGCTAAGGCTGGTGACAGCGCCACCGGTAAAACGGACCTTGCAGACCAGAAATTTGACACATCCTATACGCCGAAGAAAAAGAGCTACAAAATCTACTGTACATACAAGAACATCCACAGCTGGTATGACGCAATCAAAGCCGGTGTCGATGCGGCGGTGAAGGACATGGACGGAAAAGGCGTCACGGTCGATTACGAGTGGTACGGACCGGCGGAACCCAATGCGGTCGATCAGGTCAACTCAATCGAAACTGCCGTGGGTCAGGGATACGACCTGATCGCGGTCGATGTAAACCAGCCTGAAACAACGGCGAAGGCAATCGATGCCGCGGTGGAAAAAGGCGTTCCGGTTGCAACCTTCGCAAGCTCCGATGTGGAGAATTGCAAGAGGTCGTTTTTTGTAGGAAATACAGATAACTACGGCGACGGCTGCACACTCGCGAAAGCTGTCTGTGAAAAAATGGGCGGTAAAGGACAAATCGCGATTCTTTCAGGAACGATGGGCGCTGCCTCCCATGAAGCAAGATTAAAAGGGTTCAAAGACACGATCGCAAAATATCCGGATATCAAAATCGTAGATGAACAGAGGGACAATGACGCCGTCGAAAAAGCGATCAGCATCACGGAGTCCTGGCTGCAGGCCTATCCGGACCTCGGCGGAATCCTCTGCAACAACATGTCCAACCCGGTCGGCGCCTGCCAGGCAGTCAAGGACGCGGGCAAATCCGGTAAGATCGTCATCGGCGGCATGGACCACGATCTTCGCACGCTCAAATATCTGAAAGACGGTACCCTGTATGTTGCGCAGGTACAGAACTGCTATGATATGGGCTATAAGCTGATCTACAACGCAATCAAGACCATCGACGGCGAAAAGGTCGAAGAATCGACGGCAGTCGGCTCAACTTCCGTGTATGCGGCGGACGCCGACAAGTTCATCAAGATGCTGTATGGAGATAATGCAGATGCAAACACGCAATCAAAATAATGATTATATCATTGAAATGAAGGATATCACCAAAACCTTTCCCGGAACAAAAGCGTTGGATAAGATCTGCCTTAAATTAAGGAAAGGGGAAATTCATGCTTTGGTCGGCGAAAACGGAGCCGGCAAAAGCACATTGATGAATATCCTTACCGGGCAAATTTCCATGGATGAAGGAGAAATCTTTATGGAGGGGGAGCCTTTAAGGCTCTCCACCCCTGAAGAAGCTCTGAAAAAAAATATCGTACTGGTTCCCCAGGAGCTGAATCTGGTCGCGGAGGCCAGCGCCGCCGAGAATATTTTCCTCGGGAACGAGCTTGTGAAGTTCGGGGTAATCGACGCTAAAGAAACTCAAAAAAGAGCAAAAGAAATTCTGAAGGTCCTCAATGTTGAAATCGATGTTACGCAGCCGGTAAAAGAGCTGTCGGCAGCCTATCAGCAGCTGGTTTCCATTGCACGCGCGCTGGCCTATACCCCCAAGGTATTGATTCTGGATGAACCGACCTCCGTCCTTACCAATGTGGAAGCGGAAAATCTTTTTCAGTCGATGAAGGAGCTGAAGCAGCGGGGTACGGCGATGGTCTTTATCACTCATCATTTGGATGAGGTGATGCAGCAGGCGGATCGGATCACAATTATGAAGGACGGAAAATTGGTAGAAGAAGTGCCTGCGTCAGAAATAACCAAAGATGAAATGATAACAAAAATGGCAGGAAAACAGGTGCAACAACTGAAACGGGTCAAGAGAAATGTATCGGCTGAAATTTTTTATGAGGCAAAACACCTGAGCAGAGAAGGCGAGTTTGAAGATATCAGCTTCCATATCCGCAAAGGTGAAATTTTATGTGTGGCCGGTCTGGTTGGAGCGGGAAGAACGGAAATCTTTAAATGTGTATTTGGAATAACACAGAGCGAACCGGGCGCACATACTTACATTGAAGGTAAAGAAGTTGCAATCAATTCCCCAATGTCGGCGATCGCACATGGGATGGGATATGTATCGGAAGAAAGAAGGCATGACGGAATTACACCGTGCATGTCGGTTATGGAAAACATGGTGCTTCCCTCCTATGGACAGATGCTGGAGCATGGGTTGATTGATTACCGCCAGGCTGCTTCTCTTGCTGATCAGTATATCAAAGAAATGTCCATAAAAACCGCGTCCAGAGACACGCTGATCAAAAACCTGTCCGGCGGCAATCAGCAGAAGGTGATCGTAGCCAGATGGATGGCCAAAGGAGTCCGGATGCTGATCCTTGATGAACCGACCCGGGGCATTGATGTGAATGCCAAGGGAGAAATCCATAATCTGATTCGCGAGCTTGCGGATCATGGTGTCGCCGTAGTCGTAATTTCTTCCGAAATGGATGAAGTTTTCGCGATGGCCGACAGAATTATGGTAATTTGCCGCGGCAAAGTGAGCGGGTTCATTGATGATGTTGATCTGACCACACAGGAAGATGTTCTTAAGGTAGCTTTTCAGTAGCAGGAGGTTTCGTTAATTATGAATAAAACAATTAAATTTTTCAAGTCAACGGCGGGAATGGTGCTGATTGTTACCTTATTAGTGGGAGTCGCTGTACAGATCGCTACGGGTAATTTCTTTACCGCATATAATATCAGTACCCTGACCAGGGCGGCATCGTTCGTGATCATCGTTGGTTTCGGGCAGACAATTGTCCTTTTAACGGGAGGTATCGATCTTTCCGTAGCGACGATTGGCTCTGTATGCGGCATGGCAAATGCCATTTTCATGGTTCAGTACGGAATCAATCCGTATCTCGCCATCCTTATTACTACTCTTATGGGAATTCCGCTCGGTGCGGTCAACGGATTCTTTATTGCAAAGTTCAAAATGACTCCATTTATCGTTACCCTTGCGACCATGCAAATCTACAAGGGAGTTGTTTATGTCGTCACGAAGGGAATGCCGATTACGGGAATGCCGGATTCTGCGGAAAACCTAGCGAACGGCATCATAAACGGCATTCTTCCCAACATTGTTATTTTCATGGTCATTATCTGCATCCTGTTGACCGTCATGCTGAAAAAGACCCGGTTTGGGCGCTATGTCTACGCCCTTGGCGGAAACCGGAACTGTGCGAAAATTGTGGGAATTCCCACGGTGAGAATTGAAATTATGGTTTATTGCCTCAGCGGCCTGCTGTCCGCTTTTGCCGGTGTCATGATGTCCTGTAAGCTGGCATCCTTTCAGGCAAGCATTGGAGAGAGCTGGCAGATGGAATCCATTACGGCGGCGGTGCTCGGCGGCACTTCAATGGCCGGCGGGTTGGGGTCGGTTGTCGGTACGATCGTGGGCGGTTTCCTCAGCAGCGTGATCAGTACCTGCATTACCTTGCTGCGGGTATCCTCCTACTGGGAGACAATCGTTACAGGCGCCGTCGTATTAATCGCTGTTTTCATCGACGCTGTCAAGGACAACGAAGCATTCCGCGAAAAATTCGGCAGGAGATTTAAAAAGTCGGCAAAAGCCAATACGAGTGAATAAAAATCTATCTGATCCGGCATCGAGAAACAGATTGGACCTGTGAATTCAAAACAAGGCCGGCCAGATACCTCTAAGGAAACAGAAAAACACTGTTTTCTTAGGGGTTTTCTATCTGTACCAGCCTTTTCTCTAAACCATCGTAGTCTTTCGTAGCCTTTCTCTTTTGCCGTTCGATCCGACCTCCGGCTACGGGGTAGCTTTAGGAGCTTTAAAAGGGCTTTGCGTCACACGCCCTTGCGGCTCCAGCCCCGGCTGCTCTCCCGGGCGGTTACAAACTGCTTGTAGATACCGCCCTTTTGCATCAGCTGGTCATGAGTTCCCTGCTGGGCAATGCCGCCGTTCGCGATGACCAAAATCTGATCGGCGTAGCGGATGGTATTGAGGCGGTGGGCAATCACCAGCAGGGTTTTGCCTTTGCAAAGCGCGCTGATAGCTTCCTGAATATAGCTCTCGTTGTCCGCGTCCACGCTGGCGGTTGCTTCATCTAAAATAACGATGGGGGCATCCTTTAAAATGCAGCGTGCGATGGAGACGCGCTGCTGCTCGCCGCCGGACAGGCTGGCTCCGCCCTCGCCAACCACGGTGTCAAACCCCTCTGGCAGCGCCATAATAAAATCGTAGCATCTGGCTTTTTTTGCCGCTTCCAAAACTTCCTCGCGGCCGGCATCCGGGCGTCCCATAATGATATTGTTGTAGATGGTGTCCTGGAAGAGATAGACCCGTTGAAACACCATGCTGATGTTATTCATGAGTTCGCTGAGAGGAACTGTTCGGATATCCTGCCCGCGCACCAGAATTTTTCCCGATTTTACATCCCAAAAGCGGGCCAAAAGGCTTGCAATGGTAGATTTTCCGCCGCCCGACGGACCAACGAGCGCCAGCATCCGATTTTTGGGCAGCTCAAAGGAAACATTTTTAAGCACATCCTGTTCACCGTAAGCAAAGCTGACATTTTCAAACCGCACCTCGGGGGCGCCGCTGTGCGCGGGTATGTGGTTTGTGCCCGTGTCGGGCAGCTCCTGCTCCGCAAAGACTTCCTCAATACGATCCATGCAGCTGTTCATGACGGTGAGGCGCGCACTCTGCCCGTACAAAGCCTTGAGAGGTCCGAAAAGGTCGAACACAAAGAGCATAATTCCCACAAGATAGGTCACGTCCAGCATCCCTTTAAAATACAGGAAGGCGGAAAGGCCGATCACAAAGGTGGTTCCGAGGCCGTAAAGAAGATTCAGACCTCTCTGCCACGGAGTGTGGTTGTTCTCAAATGCCAGGCTGGTGCGGCAGGTTTCTTTGAAGCTGTCGGCGAGAGCTTTGGATTTTTCACCCAACAGGTTATAGGTTTTGATGATGCCGATGCCCTCCGTGAAGTCTAAAACAGATTCTGTCAGGTTTTCAAGCTGTGCTGCCGGACGTCGGAATCCTCGATTGCCTCTTTTTTAAGGCCCCGGCCTAAAAGCGCGATCAACAGAACCACAGCAAGCCCCGCAAGCCCGATCCATACATTGAAGAAAAACAGAAACGCCACTAAAATGCCCTGAGCGAACAGGTAGCTCATGAGGTCGGCCAGCACGGCCATGCAGTTTTCCTCAATGAACACCATGTCGGTGGAGAGCACTGAGCTGATTTTGCCGATGTTTCCCTCGGTGAAATAGCCCATGGGCATTTTGCGCAGGTGCGCGCCAAGTTCCATGCGCTTGTCGGCAAAAAGCAGAAACCCCGCCGCCGATTGCAGCCGGTCGGCAATATGGTGGAACAGCATTTGAACAAGGAGGAGAACTACCAGCGCAGCGCCGATCTGCAAGCAGAAAACGGACGTTACCGTTTTGTGATAAAAGGCGTAAAGGGCGAAAAATCCAAGCCCGATCGGGGCGTTTTTAAGAATTCCCTTCAAAAAGGAAAATACAAAGGCCCAGGCAATCCTGCCCCGATATTTTCCGGAAGCGTTAAAAATACGGCTCATTAAAGCAATCATAGCGTTTCTTCCTCCTTTACGGCGCTGATCTTCCATCTTGCGCTGCCTTCGGCGGCCATCCAAAGCTTTTGATAAGCCGGGCAGCCCGCCAGTAGCTCTTCGTGCGTTCCGGCGGCGGCGAGATTGCCCGCTTCCAACACGCAAATTTGGTCGGCATCCACGATAGACTGCAGCCGGTGTGCGATGACGATAACCGTTTTGCCGCGGATTACCTCGGCAATCGCCGCGTTCATTTTTTCCTCATTCTCCGGATCCATAAAGGCGGTAGCCTCATCCAGCACTACAATGGGTGCGTTTTTTAAAATAGCACGGGCAAGCGAGATGCGCTGCCGCTCCCCGCCTGAAAGCTGCTTTCCCCCATCCCCCGCTGAAGTATCTATGCCATGCTCCAACCGGGCTAAAAATTCACCGCACTGAGCTTTTTCGGCAGCGGCCAGCACCTCCGCGTCGGTGGCGTTTGGTCTGCCCAAACGAATATTCTCCAAAAGGCTCATATTAAAGAGAAATTGCTCCTGTGCTACATAGGAGATTTGGCTGTTGAGCGCTTCAAGGCTCATGTCCCGTACATCCTGCCCACCGATTTTGACCGCACCTCCGGTCACATCGTAAAAGTGCACCAGCAACTTGGCAAGCGTGGATTTTCCGCTGCCCGATTCGCCGACAAGAGCGGTCAGGCTGCCCTCTGGAATTTCTAAGTTGACGCCGTGAAGCACCTCCGCTTCCTTGTATGCAAAGCGCACGCCCTCAAAGGTTACGCCGTGATGTGCTCCGGCAAAGGGCTTTGCCTTCTGTTTCAAAGGTTCCTCCGCCATCATTTGCTCCATATTGGATACCACAAAGTTGATGCGCGCCACATTGGGGAAGAAGCTCATCACCCGCAGCAGCGGTGCGCCGATACTGAACGACATACAAAGTGCCAGTGCAAAATTCGGCAATGTGGAGATTCCCTGTGAAACCAGGTACGCACCCACCGGCAGCACAAACAGAGCGACACAGGGAACAAGGCATTCATAAATGGCCATCCACGGCCAGCAAACCTTGTACCAGGCCAGCGTAAAATCCCGGTAGCTTTTAATATCGTTTTCATAGCGGCGGTAGGATTCGCCGTCCCGGTTGAACACCTTGACCACCTCCATACCGTTGATGTACTCCACGATCGTGCGGTTCATCTTATGGGATGCGGCATAGTACTCGCCCATTTTACTGGTACCGCTCTTATACATCACCGTCATGGCAAGCATTCCAAGGGGCAAAGCGGCAAGCGCCAGCAGCGCCATTTTCCAGTCGGCCAGAAACAGCCCCGCGAACACCAGCACCGAAATGGCGATGTTGGAAATTCCCTCGGGGATTGCGTGGGCGAGGGGCAGCTCGATGGTTTCAATATCATCGATAAACGTCTTTTTGATCGAGCCAACGCCCTTTTCCTGGATGACGCCCAAGGGCAGGTTCTCCAGTTTGTTTTGCAGGGAAATGCGCAGGTTTTTCAGTGTGTTGTAGGCCGCGTTGTGGGAGAGGGAAAGCCCCCAAATGTAAAACACGGCATACAGCACCGTGCAAAGGCCGATGGCAGCCACGCGCCAGATCACATACTCAGCC